>DLGS01000392.1:2162-2852 GCA_002482815.1 Bacteroidetes bacterium UBA7688 | reverse complement strand
GCGCTATGGGTGCAGGTTGGTCTGTCGAAGACTCCACCAGCGCTATCCTGGAGGGTGAAGCCACTTATTTCCAACCAGGTTATGATGGAAAATCGTGGTTAGTGAATGCGAAAAACAAAAGCGCTTTTTCGCCTAACTGGAAACTAAAAGTGACTTGTATTTGCGCTGATATTTGCGATACAACTAATAGTTCTGTAACGCCTCCTGCCGACACCGCAACTGCTAAATAAGGGTTCTGTATTCTCTTCGCCTCAACACCAACAACATTGGTTTGAGGCTTTTTTTAATAGCTCAATGGTTTTAAAAGGTATGCTCTTCATGGGCCGGGTACTGCGGTAATGGTCAAATTCACGGAACATTATCACTTTATGCCACAAATAAGTTTTATCTTTGCTTATTCTTTCAGAAGAACGTACGCTCTGTACTTGTAAAGTATTAACCATTACATTTCAGTCTTCTCCCTTACATTTTTCTTTGGAGTATTTCAACATCTGTGTTGCACAACGCAATATGGAAGACTATAATTATTAAAAAACAACAATGACATTTAAAGAATTAAATTTAATACAGCCCTTACTGGGCGCACTTGACAAAATAGGCTATACCCAACCAACACCCATCCAGGAACAATCCATTCCCCATTTACTTGAAGGCCGCGACATATTTGGTTGCGCACAAACCGGAACCGGA
>DLGS01000392.1:1752-2062 GCA_002482815.1 Bacteroidetes bacterium UBA7688 | reverse complement strand
ATTATTAGACGCACAGAAAATTGGCCCACGCAGCGGAATTAAAGCGCTGATTTTGGCCCCTACACGCGAACTGGCCATACAAATCCACGAAAATGTGGTTGCCTATAGCGAAAACCTGAATATCACATCAGCCGTAATATTTGGAGGTGTAAACCAACACAGCCAGGTGCAGGCTTTACGATCCGGTGTGAATATCCTGATTGCCACTCCCGGCCGTTTGCTCGATTTGATGCAACAAGGCTTTATCAAATTGAATATGGTGACGCATTTTGTGTTAGACGAAGCAGACCGTATGCTGGATATGGGTTTT
>DLGS01000392.1:0-1702 GCA_002482815.1 Bacteroidetes bacterium UBA7688 | reverse complement strand
CTGGATATGGGTTTTATCCACGATATCAAAAAAATCATTCCAAAATTACCTACCCAAAAACAAACCATTTTCTTCTCTGCAACGGTGGCGCCGGATATCAAAAAACTGGCGGACAGTCTGTTGCACAAACCGGTAACGGTGGAAGTAACACCAATCTCTACAGCGGCAGAATTGGTTGATCAGTCTGTTTATTTTGTAGACAAAAACCACAAAAGAACTTTACTGAAACACCTGATTAAAGAGAACAACATTCAACAGGCTTTGGTGTTTACCCGTACCAAACATGGTGCTGATAAAGTGGTAAAAGAGCTGAATAAAAGCGGTATTTCTGCGGAAGCCATTCATGGTAACAAATCTCAGAATGCCCGCGAACGTGCCCTTTCAGGATTCAAGAATCACGCCATCCGTATTCTGGTGGCTACCGATATCGCTTCTCGCGGTATTGATGTGGACAAATTGGGTCACGTAATCAACTTCGAATTACCGGAAGTTGCCGAAACGTATGTGCATCGTATTGGTCGTACAGGCCGCGCGGGTTCTGAAGGGGTTGCTTTCTCTTTTTGCGATGCAGACGAAATGCAATATTTCAAAGGTATTACCAAACTGATGAAACGCGATATCCGCAAAGTGGAACATCCGTTTAATAACTAAACAGATTTTTTATAGCATAAATCAAAACGGCTCCGATCATCGGGGCCGTTTTGATTTGTCAACTTTAAGCGCTCAATTGAATCTTATTTATTACTTTAGTTTGTATGAAATTGTTCAAGTTTATTGTATTGGCATTGTTGTTTTGTATTCTTATAGTTTTTTTACGTGTTTGGATTGTTTACTTTTTTTTGGGATAGGAATTACGAATGGCTTACGTCGTTTGCACATTAAACACCCTTTTCTTCTGATATATCGTCACCAAATTCAAGATCAGGATATAATTTCGTGATTTCCTGAATTTCCATTTGGTACAGTTCAATCTTATTTCCTTCTATTGGTTCCAGCTGGCCGTCCACATCTCTGTATTGCTTTGCTAAAAGATCCTTTATCTGCGCCAGGCGTGCGCGAATTTGTTCGGTTGTAAATTCCATAATTGCAGGTTTTACTAAAAGTAACTTTTTTTCACCTGTAGGGCTAATTATATTATACGTTCCTATACTTTTTAAGATAATCCTATAACAATATTCCACCCCAAAACTGTTGTGGTATAGTAAACTGTTTTTTTGTCATGTATGTTACAACTTAACGATGCTGGGTTTAATTAGTGCAGAATAAGTGGAGATTGTTCCTGGATTAATTGTTAGATTCCCTGCGGATACTAAATACCTCAAAAAATTCGCCCCGCATTACGGGGCTTTTTTATGTCCTCTCAAGAGCGAAAAGAAATAGTTTGAATTCAGGTTAGCGAACTATCTTCTTCTCCCACCAGTAGGTGATCGGGAATAATAAAGGGATATATTTGACTGACTAAAGAAGTTATAATGCAAAAGGCTTTTCTTATTATCGGTTTATTTTTCAGCATACTTTACCACGGGTTCCTATATGCACAATCAGATTCTTTAAGTAAAAAAGAATTGTTCCGGCAAAAGAATAGGTTGTTTAATGCTGAACATGCAGCAATGAATAAAGGATTCCGTGAATCCTCCATAGGAATGTTTCTTATTGCTGACAGCCTTTCCCATCGTCACGACAGTGTTGGCGCATCTATCGC
>DLGS01000067.1 GCA_002482815.1 Bacteroidetes bacterium UBA7688 | reverse complement strand
AGCGGCTGAAACTGCGGGGATCGTTTTGGTGAATAGCAATCCTAATGATGTAGTAAACCTTGTCTTGTTTGGCAAGGCTACTTATCGCAAGATGATCCAGAATTTGATCTGGGCAACCGGTTACAATGTTATTGCCCTGCCACTGGCTGCAGGTGTTTTATACAAACAAGGTATTTTATTAAGCCCCGCTGCCGGTGCAGTTTTAATGACCGTAAGCACCGTTGTTGTTGCGATCAATGCAAGTATGCTAAAAGTAAAAAAAACAATTTGGAAGTAGCAATGCAGAACCTTTCCCAGATTGTAGAGCAATATAAAGCCGACACTGAAAGCGTGTACAACACTTGGTCTGTGGCGAAGGATGAACGGCTGAAAGCCTTTCGTACCATACGGCTTGGTGTATTGCAGGTAATTGATGACATTAAAACCAAAACATTCGCCACCGATTTTAAAGGAAGCAGTCTGGAGTTCCGCATTGCAATGCAATCTGCAAATTCGGTTCAGACCATTCCATCATGGGAAAAATTGCTAAATCGACTTAAAATAATCTAATGAAAAAAGTACTGACGATATCCTTTCTTCTTTTCATTTCTTCTTACGTACAAGCGCAAGACATGAAAAGGATGAATATGGGAAAAGAGCAAAAGCAAAGGGTTACTTATACCTGTCCAATGCACCCGGAAATTCATGCGGCTAAACCAGGCAATTGTCCGAAATGTGGCATGAAACTGGTTAAAGAAAAGACTAAGACCGATGCAAAACCTAAGTCTGAAAAAGCGAGTAAAAATCAAAGTGCCGGAAAAAATAAGACGAATAGGATGGATAATATGCCAGCCAGTTATCAGGCTGAGACTTATACTTGCCCAATGCATCCGGAAATCCATGCTGTTAAACCAGGTAACTGTCCGAAATGTGGAATGAAATTGATTAAGGAAATGCCTAAAGCAGCTTCGTCTGGTCATTCAAACCATGAGGGTATGGAAATGAGTGACACTTCTAAAATGGGCAACATGGCGGGGATGGATATGCCAGAAGCACACTTAGAACCCATAACGACTATTGTCAACAATACACCGCCTCGTACCGTTCGTTATGATTTGCACATAGCAGATACAATAGTCAGGTTTGGTAAAAAGAACAAACGCGCAATTGCCGTAAATGGCCAAATACCAATGCCGACCCTCACATTTACTGAAGGAGATACAGCTGAGATCTATGTGCATAACGATTTGAATGAAGAAACATCCCTGCACTGGCATGGATTGTTCTTACCTAATCAGTATGACGGTGTACCTAATCTTACGCAAATGCCGATTAAGGCACACACAACCCATTTGTATAAATTTCCTATCCGGCAGCATGGTACCCACTGGTATCACAGTCACACAAAATTGCAGGAACAGATTGGTATGTACGGTGCCTTCATCATGAACAAAAGAAAGGAGTGGGATATGCCGACTATTCCTATTGTAATAAGTGAGTGGGCTGATATGAGTCCGCACGAAATAGAACGCAGCCTGCACAATGCGACGGATTGGTTTGCAATAAAAAAAGGCTCAACACAAAGCTATTCAGAAGCAATAAAAGGGGGACATTTTAAGACAAAGGTGACTAATGAATGGAAGCGGATGACCGCAATGGATGTAAGCGATGTGTACTATGATAAGTTCCTGATAAATGGTGTGAATCAGAATGAACAGACACAGTTTAAGGCAGGTGACAAAGTAAGGTTGCGCATAGCGAATGGTGGTGCATCAGATTATTTTTGGCTAACCTATTCCGGTGGCAAAATAACAGTTGTTGCGACCGATGGCAATGATGTAGTACCGGTGGAAGTTGATCGATTGATAATAGCGGTTTCAGAAACCTACGATGTCGTGGTTACAATCCCTGAAAATAAGAGTTATGAATTTTTAGTAACACCTGAAGACCGCACCAAATCGGCCTCTCTTTGGTTGGGTAGCGGAGAAAAAGTGCCTGCACCAAAGCTGCCTAAGCTTAAATATTTCGCGGGTATGAAGATGATGAATGACATGATGGACATGAAAGGTAATTTGGTGAAAATGGAGGGAATGGAAATGCACAATCAGATCATGGATATGAACACTGTTATGTACCCTGAAATTACCGGCCCAGAAAAGCCGAATGAAGACACAAGCAGTTTGATGAAGATGGACAATAAAGAAATGCAAATGACAGGTGGCAATCATAGTATGGCAGATATGGATATGGGCGGTGAGGAAAAGGACATTGTAACTCTTAATTATACGATGCTTCGATCACCTGAAAAAACCACTTTACCGCCAGGACCTTTAAAAGAATTGAAATTCAATTTAACCGGAAATATGAACCGCTATGTATGGACATTGGATAATAAAACGGTTTCAGAAAGCGATAAGATATTAATGAAAAAAGGAGAGAATTTAAGAATTGTCCTTTACAATAATTCTATGATGCGGCACCCAATGCACTTACACGGACATGATTTTAGAGTGCTGAATGGACAAGGTGAGTATGCCCCGATGAAAAATGTGTTGGATATGATGCCGATGGAAACCGATACCATCGAGTTTGCGGCATCTGAAAATGGTGGCGATTGGTTTTTTCATTGTCATATTCTCTATCACATGATGAGTGGAATGGGAAGGATTTTCAGCTATGAAAATTCGCCACCTAACCCCGAAATACTTAATCCTAAATTAGCGCAACGCAGACTATTTGCGGATGACAGAATGCCGCATTTCATGGCCACTGTAGGTATTGAAAGCAACGGTAGCGATGGCGAGGTTATGTTTGCACAAACCCGCTGGAAAGTAAGCACACTTTGGCATTTAGGCTATCACGATGAACATGGATATGAAAGTGAGACAATGGTTGGCCGTTACCTTGGGCGTATGCAGTGGTGGTATCCGTATGTAGGATTCGATTATCACTATAAGAAACCTAATATGGATGAAAAGAACCTTCTTGGCAGTGATGAAAAGAACTTATTTGGTCAAACAAGCAATAAAGAGAATAGAAAGACCGTAGTTGCAGGTATTGCTTATACCTTACCTATGCTTTTTATTGCGGATGCCAGGATAGATGGAAATGGTAAGCTTCGTTTCCAGTTAAGCAGGGAAGATGTGCCAATTACCAAACGTTTACGTTTTAGCATGATGATAAATACGGATAAGGAATACATGGCAGGCTTCAGGTACATACTTACCAAATACCTTTCTGCATCTACCCACTATGATAGTGATATGGGATTAGGTGCAGGGATTACAATAACATACTGATTTCCATTTAGTAGAAATAGCAGTAAGGCCACATTTCAAATGATATGAAATGTGGCCTTACTTTTTTACCTCCTGAATAAATCAATAACAAGTCATTACCTCAAAACTTTAGACTTTCAAAAAGTGCATCTATTTCTCTATTCCTTGAAATCTTAAAAGCAATTCATCGGTATTTGCTACAATTTTCCTGAGAAGTGTATTGTTTTCCTTTATTAATAACAGCTCAACTGTTGTGAGTTTATGCTCTTCCGATAGGGCATGAAAACGGGTGTCCATTTTTGATTTTTCCTCTAATAACTCCAGGTACTTTCTTTCAAATTCCAAATTTGCAACTCCACCATGTAAAGGGTGATCCTGCTCAATGTAACGAGCATCATCATTGTTATGTTCGTGCGTCTCAGTTATGCCCTTTTTATTCTTTTCGTATTTTTTGTAATCATCCAGATTGACCCTGAACCCTTCTTCAATCTTCATTAATAGCTTATCGCTGATTGTTTTCTCACCGCTTTCTATCCTTGATATAGTCGCCTGACTGTAGTCTAGTTTATCCGCAAATTCCTGTTGGGTCAATTCTGCATCTTCCCTGAATTTTTTGAGATCAAATGGTTTCATATAAAGAAGGTTGTATTTATCGTATTATGCCTTTTGAAGTAATAATTATTACATTCTGTCGATAATTATTACCTTTTTATTACTTTCGCTTATCTAATTACCGCCAAATGTATAAAATTTTAGACAGATGGACAAAAAAAAGCATAAAAAAGGCATAATTATTACTTATGATTGATCTACAACAACTACACTACAAGTTTAATCTTCGTGCATGGCTGCTGAACCTGCCATTTGACCGCCGCAATGCAGTCATTCAAAAAATCTGTTCTGAATGCGGACAAGGTAAGTACACCATTAAACGGATTATGTACATGAAACCGGATGATACAACCTATGTCCGGCCAGAAACCAAAGCTGCCATCTGTGCTGTATTCGGCAAATCCCTCTCGGAACTGGACGCACAAACCGACTTAGCAGAAATCCATAACAAACCAACTACTGAAATAGGTACAAAAGAAAAACGCAATGATAAATAATCCTGATTTTATGGCTTACAAAGCTTACACCCACTTGCAAAAAAAATACACGCAGATGTACCGGGAACTGGAACTTCAATATGAAACGTGCAGATGCTTTAATTGTAAACTTAAAGTCATCACTTTCGGCCTTGAGTTATTGGCGCTCAATTCCTTTTTAAGTGATTTAGAATCCCAGATCACCCCGGATATAAAATCTATTCTTGAAAACCTACAAATTGGCTTTGTGGTTTCAGAAACCGGTCAGACTGAACTCATCAATCAGGAAACCATTTAAAAGTATAACAGATCAATTCGCGAGGTTTTCACCAATTATAAAAGTAATCTTCAACGCAACCAATGACAGAAAGTGTGAATGCGGAACGCTATTTTTCAGAGCGTATGACACTGTTAGGGATTAGCGATGATATGCTTGATATCGAACTCTACACAGACAGTTTCAGGAATACGGAGTTTCACAAATTCCAGAACATAAAAAAGACCTACAAAATATTTATGCCAAATGAAAAAGGCATAGGTATTTTACTGTACTCTATTCTGGGCGAGGTGCAATGGTTCAGGAGCCAGGAAGGTCAACAGAAAACCAGGGAATATCGCCAGACAAGACTTCTGCATCCAAAAGTCAAGAAAGATAATTCCGTTCAGAAGTATGATATACCAAGGGGACAGAAAACAATCCCCTTCTTTCCCCCTGCATTATTGCAAAAATTTGCTGACGAAGAAGATATAGAGATCCTCTACCTCACAGAAGGACATTTTAAAGCATTCAAAGCAATGATGCATGGCATCAACTGTGTTGGGCTGCCGTCAATCACCTGTTTAAAAGATGGTGAGGGATTAATGCACAACGACATTCTTAAATTGATTAAGAAATGCAACGTGCAAAAAGTGGTATGGTTACATGACGGCGATTGCCGCAATGTAACATCCAAAGAAATCACGGACAACATTGACCTGGCGATGCGCCCGAACACCTTTTACAAAAGTGTGGAGACCTTTCACGACCTGATGAATAAAGAAGGGGTCAGAATTTACTTCGCACACATAAACAGCAATGAGCTGGAGGGCCATCCGAAGGGATTGGATGACCTCTTATGCATGGTAAGTGCAGAGGAAAAAGAAAAGGTATCAAAGGAGTTTAACGATTTCCGAATCCAAAAAGCGGGATTTTATGCCGGTGTATATCTTACCCGCATAGAAGTATCAAGAAGTATTCACAGTGTCTATAAATACTTCATGCTCGGTGACGTTAACGAGTTTTACGGATACCATTGTGAATACCGACCGGAATTAAGAAATACACCGTTTAAGTTTTTTGGAACTGTCTATAATTATGACCACGAAACATCTAAATGCGTTATTGTTATTCCATCGGGCGCGGGTAACTATTTTCGTGTGGGTGATACTTATTTTCAGTATGTCGAGATACCTGACCAATGGAATAATGTGCTGCGCACATTCGAGCGAAGGGAAAGAAAAACCATTCAGGAAGATAACAGCAAAGATATTTTCAGGCATATACCTAAATACACTTCCTTTTGTAATGTCCCAAGCCATACCGCCTACAGGCAGGTCATCCACAACTGCTATAACCTCTATCATCCATTTGAGTGGGATTCGGAAGAAGGAGATTGTTCCAATACACTGAAATTTATCAAACACATCTTTGGCTCAGAAAAGGTCTTGCTGGACCTGGCAAATCCTGAAAGTACCGTTGAGCGTTGGGAGTTGGGCATGGATTACCTGCAATTGCTGTATCATAAACCGCAACAGATTTTACCGATCTTATGCTTTGTAAGTATTGAGCGCCAAACCGGAAAGACCACGTTCGGCGATTGGCTGAAGGAAATTTACAAGGAGAACATGGCCATTGTCGGCAATGCAGACCTGAAAGGCGACTTCAATGCGCATTGGGTAAGCAAGTTGCTTGTCATGGTGGATGAAACCAAGGTAGATAATGACATTGTTCTTGAGAAACTTAAATCCCTGTCAACGGCAAAAAGCGCAATCTGGAATGGTAAGGGAAAAGATCAGAAGAGCATCCATATCTTTTCCAAGTTCATCCTGAACTCAAATAAAGAAGATGATTTCATCAGAATTGATAAAGAGGAAATCAGGTTTTGGGTCATTAAGGTTCCACCGTTACCAGACGAAGACCGGGACGTTAACCTGCTCAAAAAAATGGTGGATGAGATCCCACATTTTATTTACTATCTCAGTACCCGAAAAATTAAGGCACCTGAAAAAGAGCGCCATTGGTTTGAAACAAGGCTGCTGGTTACTGATGCACTAAGAAGTGTAGTAGCAAAAAGTAAGATCACGCTGGAAAAGCAAATAACTATTGCCTTTGCAGAATTATTTGAGGCTTCCGGCGAGCATGAAATCACAATTCCCCTAACGGAAATTGCATCCCTGGTAAAGCAGCAAAATAATAAAAGTTATGTGTCTGAAACACTCAAAAGGATGGGTTATAAAGCCTGTGAATACCCCAACACAAAGTATTATCCGAGGATTACAGAAAAAAAAGAATCAACCGGCGAGATCAGCATAGCGTGCGAGTATGTGAAATTCAAAGGAAGATATTTCACCTTTAATCGTAAGGATTTCACCAGTAGCAACCATGAAGATACAACGGAGCAATAATTGCTATAATAAAGCAGACATCACCCAAAGAAAATAAAAACTACTTCTAAACGCATAAAAACCACCAGTGATATTCTGAAAAACATAAATTAAACCATTCTTTCGTCCGGCATTGAAAATGACAGAAACAGATAGTTTACTACCTTATGAAAGAATAACATTTCAGAAGTCCGATTAGTGGATTAGATCATTCATGAAAAACACAGAACAAAAAAACATTACCATCGCCATTGCGGAAGATCATGCGAAAATGAGAGCAATGATTAGCTCTTTATTAAAAGGTTTCGGATTCAAGGTAGTAATTGAAGCCCCACATGGAAAGGAACTGATAGAGCAGTTAAGTCAATTGGAATTACTTCCGGATGTTTGTCTTTTAGACATAAATATGCCAGTTATGAAAGGCTTTGAAACCGCCTGCAGAATAAGGGCAGAATATCCCGAAATCAAAATTGCCGCGTTGACAGCAAACAAGGATATAGACAGCCTTGTCAACATGCTTAAAAATGGTGCATCCAGCTATCTTGTCAAAAGCAGTGATCCATCGGAATGGAAAGATGCAATATCAAGCCTTGTAAACAAAGGATATTATTGTACTGAATGGATGGGAATGATGCTATTGGATTATATAAAGACTTTAAATCTAAACAGCTAATTTGACAATTGATATTTGCCAAATAAAGGCTGCAATCTTCAGATTGCAGCCTTTATCATTGGTCGGTAAGGGTTAATACTGTATGCTACAAACGTAATTAGAGACAATAATTCAAGTCATCGTTTTCATCACAACATTTTCAATGTTTTAAAACGGTAGAGAATAACAAATTAGCTTTTCAACTACACCCTGTTCTATCTCTTAATTGGTTAAAAGACAGTATTTATTTATAAAGATTTTTCTAGTTAATTTATTGTTTGAATATTTGCCAGCATTCAAATACCTGTTGAACGCTAAATCAGCAATTAGAAAATGTCACAATTAAAGAGAAACCTATTGGATGAATGGGACAACGAGATTAAAAAACGCTTATCCAACCTGCCATCCAACCTTAATATCACAGTACTTGCTAACCAATTTGGATTTATTTACAATGTTTTTAAAAGCACCTTTGGCCCTGCATTCTTTAATGTAGAACAGGCTGGGTCGCCAATCAAAGAACAAAACTGGTTGCATCAACTATTAGTAAACATCGATCATAAGAGTAGTACTATTTTACTGGTAATCAGGGATTACACGGGCGATAATCCAATTGTTGCAATAAAAGTTTTTTGCAAACCTCAATTTAATGATGTCAAAGTAATTATGGAACGGCTAACGGTAAACTATTAGCCGTGTAGAAGTAAAATCAGGTAGTTTGGAACATACAAAAGCCACCTACATCGCTTGCGGTGGCTTTTGTATGTTCTATTATCAAGTATTGTTTAAGCAGATATTCACAATGCACTCAGATAAACGTTGCTCCAACTCATCGGGTAGCTTATCGTGCGTGAATGTATATTCCCATATTCCGCCTTCCTTTTTCCTCATCTACTATCATTCGGTTTCTACTTGGCACAAATCCGTGATCTTAGACCACTTTGAATAATTTATTATCCTGCGATAACGATATGACCTCATATTGGCTCACATCAATATCTTTTGGTAACTTATCCCTTAGAACAGGTAGCACATATTGACAATTCACGTCATTTACAATCTCTGTCAAAAGATTTGTGATCTGATTTGAATGGACATTTTCTATTTGGTCTTGTAATATGAAATGAAGACATGGTATGCCGGTAGCATCAGCAAATTTTATATAAGCAAGATCGAACGATGCCATTTGACTCTTTTTACTCCCTGTACCTGGATTCCCTTCGATATTTGCTATACTTAACTTATAGACCCCATCACTATTATCGGCACTTAACAATGAATGCAGGCCATCTAAGCGGCTTGAAATTTCAGAAAAGTATTGATTAAACTCAGTTATTTTATTTTGGATAAGCTCATCTTTTGAATAAATATTTCTGTTGATTTTATCAAGATCTTCATTAATGGTATTAAGATTATCATTCGATGATTCCCATAATCTTTTTTGTTCTTCAAAATTCCCTTTTCTTTCGTAGAAAGAATTCAACTCGTCCATGATTAACTGCAAGTCTTCTATCGCGCCGGTTTTCTTTAGTTTTTTGGATAAAGTTTTCTCCTGTGTTAGAAATGTACTAAGCTGTCTTTTATTATCATTAATATCCCTTTCAATTTGTGGCAACTCTTCGGTAATGAACTTTATTTTTTGTTGCACCATTTCATTATGAAAGTTCAGTGTTTCCTCAAAAGTTTTTTGGAGACTGGGTAAGAAAGATTTTGCTTTCTCATACATCCTCTTTATTTGATTTATATCAATATTTGCAAAATCCTTTTCCAAATCAACTTTGCTCTCAATAATCAATTCCCTTCTTAATTCCAGACGTCCGATAGTACCGGACAATTTATTAATACTATTTTTTGTAGCATTAAGAGTGGACAAGTCCTCCTCATATTTCTCATTTAGATTAAACGTATCCTTCTTCTTTAACCGCTCATCAATTTCCCTGTTGATGATAATTAAAGACTGATTAATTTGGGAAAGAGTACTTTCTTTTTTTAACCGAGCTTGTAATTTGATTTCAAGATTTTTATCTCTTACCAATTTGTCTTTTCTGGTATCAACATCCACACCAAACCAGAACAAAAATAACACCTCATACTCTGCATCAGTTGTATAAGGGTTCAGGACTTTCAGTGTATTGACTAACTTGTTCTTTTCGTCTCTAATATTTTTGGAAACTAATTGACGCAACTTAGGCTTCTCTTCCTCAGACCTGAAAATAAGTTCTTTCAACTTTGTTCCAAATGAATCATTTGGATATTTTTCGCCATTTATCTCTTGAATTTTCTTTTTATAAGCAAGAAAGTTCCTCCTAATCACAATCACTTCAGAATCGTCATTTTCTATATCCTCGGTTAAAGTTAGAGTGACAATTATGTTATTTCCTTTTAAAAATTCTTCAATCTTTTTGTTTGTATTTTTAAACTCAGGGTCATAGTAGATATTCTTACCGTCTCCATCGAGGCAGAAATCTATTAGTCTTAGCACTGTTGTTTTACCTACACTGTTGCCCGAGTCTGTTTTATTTTCTGGTTTTGTTTCGTCCACTATGAGGTTAATCCCTTTATGAAAAGGGATTTCTCTAACGAGTTCATTTCCGTTATGAATTTCAAGTTTTTTTAAAAACATTTTTGCAAATCTCCTTTGTCTGTTTTATTAATTGCACCAGCTAAAAACAGCCAATCAAGTGTCAATGTAAACAAGCTGACAGATACATTTTCCTGTTTATTCAGTCTTTGAAAAACATCGAAAAAGTCTTGCTCATTATTTTGTTGCTTATCCATGATCTCAATCACTTTAGCGCCCAAATAATACACGTCTCTTTCCGGATTTATGTCCTTGCTTACTATCATACAGGTTCCTCCAAAATTTTGCACCTCATAAATGCATCTACTATTATTAGATTTATCGCCAACATAATATCCTCATCGAAAGAACTTGTTTCTTCAATCTTAGCATATATTTCATCGTAAATGTCGTCTATAATGTTGTCCGAATTTGATTTTATAATTTCCAATTCGTCTTCTGAATCCAAAACGTACTTGCCTTTTATCTTAACGTATAGGAAACGTATATTATTTAGTAACTTTTCCTTTTTAAAAGATCCTTGCTTTTCTATTTCATCATATAAAGAGTTTATTTTGCCATGATAGCTTTTGTACTCATTAATGAGTGACACATTCCTCTTTACTGCATTATAATTGAGTTTATCTTTAGGGTTGAAAGAACTTAAACTAACTTCTTCTTCAACCTCGTCCCAATTGATATTTGCAATAGAATTGATAGCATCTTTCAATAATGAAGGTTTATTTCTTAGCTTTTCGCTTAGTAGTTTCCCTTCATGATTTTTTTTCCATTCTTTCAACAACAATACAGGAAACTTAGCTTCATTCACCTTATTGTCAATGATGGTATGATCTTCATCACAGAGAAGAATCAAATTATCAAAGTGCCTTCTCTCATCATCATCCATATCTATGTTAAACCTTGGCCCGTCATCACTGGCAGCCTCTATATGACAAATTTTTGCCACAATAGACTCGCCGTCTTTTGCAAGTAGTTGTCTGGAACAACTTGGTTCTGCACATTGATTTCCGGATAACATAAATAATTTCTTTACGGTACTCGGTTTATATTGCCTGGCGAGATCACCCATTTATTGATTCTTATTTTACTATGGTTTTAAAAGGATCGCAAATTTCCAAAATATAATCTCAAATATGTCCTTTAGAGATATTTTATTTATTGCCATTTTCGATCATTTCAATCACTTTGTCACTAAGGGTTGTCATATTTTCCAGCAACTTTAACATCATCTGGTTTTGTTGTTCTGAGTAGGCTTGATAGTTGTAATTTCCGTACACCTGCCCTAAAATAGCACCTGGTGAATTGTTACCGCTCTCTATTATGTTGTTAGGCGTTACAGTCAATAACAGCAACGGATTAACATGCAATATTTCAGCTACCCGTTTGATAAAGTCAAGGGTAAACAGTGTTTCACCGCGCTCATACTTCGTGTATGCGGCCTCTTTAAGTCCTAATTGGCCAGCTATATCAACCGCTTTCAGGTCAGCCATTTTCCTGTATAGGTAAAGGTTTCGACCAATCGCTTTATTGTCAAGTATAGGATTTGCAACGTTATCTTCGTTCATGTTATAAGCTATTTTAATTTTTCGTGCTCTGTATTGTCTGTTTGTTCCCCGTCACCATTTTCAAATATCTCATGTAGTTTTTGCTGCAATATTTTTTTATCAGGTAATTGCATCCTGTATTCTGCTACCAAAGTAGGTGACAAGTTACGGCTCAATGCGTATTCTACCACTTCGTCGTCTTTATCCTTGCAAAGCAATACACCTATACTTGGATTTTCTCTCGTTTTTTTCACATCTCTGTCCAACGCTTCCAGGTAGAAGTTCAGTTGTCCTAAATGCTCCGGTTTAAATTTATCCGCTTTGAGTTCAAATGCTACCAGGCACTGTAATCCCCGGTGATAAAATAACAGGTCAATGTAAAAATCGCTATTGCCTACCTGTACCTTGTACTCCTCACCAACAAATAAAAAGTCTTTGCCTAATTCAAGAATAAAACTCTTCATCTGAGTGATAAGGCCACTTTGTAACTGCCGCTCACTATATGGTTCTGTGAGGTTCAGAAAATCAAAAATGTAGCTGTCCTTAAAACTACCGGCAGCGTCCGGGTACAGTTCTCTCACCACCGGCGAGAGTTTTGCATCCCCAATTGCTGCCCGTTCAAATAACCCACTGGAAATTTGCCTCTCC
>DLGS01000123.1:10322-16888 GCA_002482815.1 Bacteroidetes bacterium UBA7688 | reverse complement strand
ATGCAATGACTGTTTCCTTTTGGGAATGCTCCAGATTCTCTTTTTCCAGCAGCATCCCTACAGCGCTCAGTTCCTCAAAGGTAACCCCTTGGGCAAAACCGTCATTCCCTGCCAGCATTCCATAACCGCTCCATTCTTCCTCCTCCTGCAGAAGATCGGGCTGGTATCTGAAAACGTCATCCTGCTCTTCCTGCGGAATTTCTATATCGACATGCTGATGGTCGATTTCTGTGTCAAAATTATTTATTTCCTGTCCCAGCTTTCTGTCTTGGCTGGCGGTGGCGTTTATTGGCATTAGAAGGCTTCTTGCCGTTTTGGGCTGTCCCATAAAATCCGGCAGTTCAGGATGGGTTTCTTTTGCGGCATGTTTGCCCTTTTTCGTGATTTGAATGGTAATTTTATCCTGCAGCAAAAGGATTATTACAATCAGCAGGCAGATTAATATCAGCGTTTCCATAATTAAAATATCGGTTTGTATTTATCATTGAAGCTTTTGATGATCCTCTCGCCGAACTCCTGGAAATGATAGTCGAGAAGATTGTCCAGATAAGCGTAAATGCTTATTTTGTCTTCTCCGATAACCTGAACAATCCTGGTTAGTTTCTCATGAAAATCCGGACGGATATATACCGTTTTACCGTCGCGGGCATTGGAGGCGGGCTTTTTGAAAAATAGGCTTTCGTAATCCTGATTTCCTTCCTTCTTTATTTTGCCGCGCTCTTTTGCTGTCTGGTGTTCCTTTGATGGCTTCACTTCCTCTGGTTCCTCTTCAGGCTGTATGTGAAGTCCTTCTTTGCGGACCCCGTCTACCATAAGGTTCATCATCATCTCTTCGTTTATCTCAGGTATGTTTTTTTTCTTGATGTTTTTTTCCATGATCCTATGATTTGGTTATTCTTAAAAATTCATTTATGAAGCGGTCCATACCGCATGAGTTCATCAGCCGCTGGTCGGGAGGCATCAAAGTGCAGCGGAAAATAGTTCGGGCATCCGCTTCGCTTTCTTTGCGGAAACGGGTGCTGTTCATGATCTGGCAGTCCATCAGGCTGAGTCCGAGCTCAGAAATAAGCTTGTTATAGACCTCATAGAGAGGGGAGCGTTCGCGGCCGTCCACCTGATTCCAAAAAAGGTTGATGGTTTTAATTGATGTTGCTCCTTTTTTCATAATAACATCTTTCATGAGCTGGGTGAAGACAAGTGTGCTTTCCATAACCACGCGGTCTGCTGTTATGGGTGTGAAGATATGATGCATCCCTGCCAAGGCCTTTAATATGCCGGGTGTGTTTACAGTTCCCGGAAGGTCAAAAAAGATATAGTCAACAGGAACCGGTGAAGATTCTAAGAAATCTTGTGCGGCCTGAAGCACGCCTTCCGCTTTGTGCTGCAAGATAGTATAGGCCTTCTTGTTGATGGCGGTAAACTGCCTAAAGGCGGCCTTTTTTAAAAAATCATTTTCCATTACCATAGATAGATCGCGGGTTTTCATCTTCATCAGGCTGTGCTGCGGGAAGTCTGCATCGAATACCGCTACATTATACCCTAGACGGTAATGCAGTGTACTGGCGGCAAGTGCGGTAAAGGTGCTTTTGCCTACGCCTCCCTTCTGGGAGGAAAAGGCGACAAATACTGTTTTGTGGTTTGTTTTCATTTTTAATGTATTTAGTTATTGACTCATATATGTGCGTAAGCATGCTGTTATCTGCAGCAGCCTCTCAGTAAGCAGATGCGCAGAAATCGGTGCAGCTATGCAGATAGTTAATATTTTATCTGCATACTTGCATAAACCAAAGGGTCTACAGGCGCGTATTTAAATAGGCCAGTACCAGCGGATTTCTTTATATCTTTCTTTAGATATGCAGATCTTGAGCTATTCGGTTATGTGCATAATTGCGTAACTATATCATGGCATAATCACCTGCGTACACCTTGTTGCACGTACAAAGGAATGCCGATAAATAGGTATTTATTTTGGCAGGAGCCAATTGGCGCTCGGAGGCATTTTTAGGCATTGTGGCCACTTGCAATGCTTAGATCGAGAGTGCTTTATTTTGCAATGTGAATATTATTAACAGGCAAATGCAGAAACTGCTCGAAATATCCGGTAAAAGAGAGACAGCTTCAGGCTGTCTTTCCCTGCTACCTTCAATCCGTCCCGAAGGGCGGATTTTTGTGTTCGCCAGAACACGGCAAGTTGTGTTTTGAGGCACTCGAAACTGAGTTCGTGCCTCAAAACAACTTGCCCTGCCGGGGGCTGGAAAAACCTTCCAAAGTCAGGTTTTTTTGCAGAAGTCAAAATGGATTTGTTATGAAACAGGAAAATAATGGTAAAGCAAACAGAGGCGGCAGGAATCCTAAAATCGATCCCAGCATACACAGGCATGTTTTTCGTCTGACTGAAAACGAAAATGCTGAGTTTTTATCGATGTATGAATCGTCAGGAATGAATAATAAGGCGAAATTTATCATATCGATTTTGTTTGGAAAGGAAGTGAAGACTATTAAATTAGACAAAGGAACAATTGATTTTTACATGCGGCTGACCACATTCTACAGCCAGTTCCGGTCGGCTGGGGCGAACTATAATCAGATTGTAAAACTGCTGTACCGCAATTTTTCGGAGAAAAAAGCGTCAGCCTATCTGTACAAACTCGAAAAACAGACCGCTGAACTTGCTGCCTTATGCCAAAAAATTATTCTTATTGCAGAAGAATTTGAAGAAAAATACCTTAAAAAACTGCCTTGAAATGATAGCAAAAATTGGAAGAAGCAGCAATCTTTATGGTGCCTTGGCTTACAACCAGATGAAAGTTCAAAAAGAAAAAGGCCAGATACTCTTTACCAGTAGGATGATCGAAACACCAAACGGCATATATTCAACTGCAGATTTGGCACGATCCTTTGAGCCTTTTCTGCTGGCCAACAGAAATACGGAAAAGCCCGCACTGCATATTTCACTTAATCCTGACCCACATGATAATGTAAGCGATGATAAATTTATAGCAATGGCACAGCAGTATATGCAGGGGATGGGATATGCAGAGCAGCCTTTTGCAGTATTTAAACACACCGATATTGACCGTACCCATGTCCATAGTGTGACAGTCTGCGTGGATGAAGCAGGCAGGAAGATTTCGGACAAGTTTGAGAAGAGAAAATCGATGGCTGTCTGCCGTGAGCTTGAAAGAAAGTACGTCTTAGTTCCTGCAACAGAAAAAGGGCATAATCGGGATAATAAAATTTGCACTCCGGTTGATTTTAGGAAAGCTGATATCAAAAGCCAGATTGCTTCTGTTGTGCGCAGTCTGCCACACTATTACCAATTCCAGACCTTAGGCGAATATAATGCCCTTCTTTCCCTGTTTAATATTACTGCTGAAAAAACAGAAAGCCATCTGCATGGAAAAACCAGGCAGGGATTGATGTATATTCCTTTAGATGAAAATGGACAAAGGGCGGGACATCCTTTGAAGGCGTCTTTATTTGGCAGGGGAGCCTGCCTGCCTGCTTTGGATCTGCATTTTGCAACATGCAAAGAGGCCTTAAATCATAGTGATGCAAAATCGGCACTCAAGGAAGCTGTTATCCTTGTCCTCCAGTCAGCAGTTGATCAAAAAGATTTTAAAATGCAGCTGGCCAAAAATGGAATCAATACAGTTGTGAGGGCAAATGACGCCGGCCGTATTTACGGAATCACTTTTATAGACCACAATTCCAGAACCGTTTGGAACGGTTCGCGTCTTGGCAAAGAATTTTCTGCCAACGGCTTTAACGACAGATGGGCTAATTGTATGAAAGCAGAATTAGCAACCTCTAGGCAGCCAAAATCCACTGTGCCGAGATTCGATGAAATGGAAGATTTATTTGCCGAAAAGCCGCATCGATTATTCGATTTCCCAAATATTGACAAACAGCAGGGTGAGATGTTTGAGGCATGGGCAGGAATTTTGCCTGATGCCCTAGGCGATGATTTTGACGAACTTGCATTGAATTTCAAAATGAAGAAGAGAAGAAGGGCTAAAAAATATAAATAGCGTTGCTTTGTTTACTTATGTTTTCTAGTCGGATTTAACAAACCAATACCAATCCTGTATTATATGATTAAAAACCTTGTTCCGCCACTAGGCCCTTTTTGCTATATTTGTCCATATCCTAACTGTTCCTTTGCTATGAATGATGAAATTATAAAAAGCAGTGACTACATAAACTGGTCGGCCTTTATTTTCAATAAAATAAAGCATGCCCAAACCCAGGCTGCTCTTAAAGTCAATGCCGAAATGCTTGCACTATATTGGGAAATTGGAAGTTCCATAATTGAGAAACAACAGCAGAATAGCTGGGGCAGCAAGGTAATTGACCTTTTGGCAGCTGATTTAGTCCGCAATTTCCCTGACAGCAGAGGTTTTTCTGTGCGCAACCTTAAGTATATGAGGGCTTTTTCCGAGGCATACCCTGATTTTCCAATCGTGCAAGTTCCGCTTGCACAATCGGAAAACCAATTTGTGCAAGTCCCACTTGCACAAATTACCTGGTATCACCATATAAGCCTTTTGGCAAAAGTAAAAGATGTGGCGGAACGGGCATTTTATATAGCTGAAACGTCTAAAAATGAATGGAGCAGGGACGTAATGCTTTTACAGGTGCAAAGCAATCTGTATTCCAGAAGCGGAAAAGCATTGCATAATTTTGAGCAGACACTGCCCGAATATCAATCGGATTTGGCGAAAAGCATTTTTAAAGACCCTTATAATTTTGATTTTTTAATGCTTTCCGCAAAAGTCAAGGAACTTGAAATTGAAAAACTTTTGATAGAAAAGATCGCAGACTTTTTATTGGAGCTTGGAAAAGGATTTGCATTTGTGGGAAGGCAATACGCAATCGAGGTTGATAATACCAGCTACAAAATTGATTTACTTTTTTACCATACCATCCTGCACGCATATGTCGTAATAGAGCTCAAGGCAGGTGAATTTATGCCCGAGTACGTTTCCAAGCTTAACTTTTACATTAGCGCTATAGACGATTCACTCAAAACTTCGGCAGATGAGCGCACTATCGGCCTGCTGCTTTGCGCATCGAAAAGCAACATTAAAGTCGAATATGCAATGCGCGGTCTAGATAAGCCTTTAGGAGTCGCCACTTATCAATTGGAGCAGTTTGTAAAGGAAAATATTGACAAATTAGATAATGCCGGACAGGAATAATCGATTTAGCAAGTGTCTGCAATAATGTTTAAGCCTTCAAATTCATTTGATTTTGAAGGTTTTTTTATTGTGGAGCGAAGGATCGTCACGCTATAAATATACGCCAGCACTATATTGAGAAAAAAAAGTTAAAAAACAAAATCCGATTATCGAGCCAAAGACGGCGAGCTGCTGCCAAATTCCGATATATTCTAATAGTCGGCATGTACAGCATTTAAATTAACGCTCGGACATAAACATTTTTAAAATGCAGGGAGATGATGATTTAAGAGGGCTTGCCAAGATAATGGCATTTATGAGGGCAGTAAGCGTATTGATAGTACTGATGCATTTGTACTGGTACTGCTATGGCTTCTTTGTGGACAGGGGTTGGACATTACAAGCCGTCAATAAAATATTAAGGGGATTTGACCGCACGGCAGGATTGTTTTCCAACACGCTTTACACGAAAATTTTTGCATTACTGCTATTGGCTTTAAGCTGTCTTGGAACAAAGGGAGTAAAGAACCAGAAAATTACCTGGACTAAAATCTTTAGCTCTTTTGGCGCCGGTTTTGTTCTTTACTTTTTAAATACGCCATTATTAGCTCTGCCAAAGCAAACAGCCGCGTTCTTCTATATTCTAACATTGGGACTGGGTTATACTGCCTTGATGATGACAGGGGTGTGGAGCAGCCGCCTTTTACGGACTAATCTGATGTCAGATGTATTCAATAACGAGAATGAGAGTTTTCATCAGGAGACCAGACTCATGCAAAATGAGTTTTCTGTCAATCTTCCTACTAGATTTTATTATAAAAACAAATGGAACAAGGGCTGGATTAATATCGTAAATCCATTTAGGGCGACAATTGTTCTAGGTACTCCCGGATCTGGCAAATCATATGCAATAGTCAACAATTACATCAAGCAGCAGATCGAAAAAGGCTTTTCGATGTATATCTATGATTTCAAGTTCGACGACCTTTCCACAGTTGCCTACAATCATCTATTGAAGCATCATAACAATTACATAGTCAAACCGAAATTCTACGTGATCAACTTCGACGATCCAAGGAAAAGCCACCGCTGCAATCCGCTTAATCCTGATTTTATGACGGATATTTCGGATGCCTACGAAGCGGCATATACCATAATGCTTAATCTGAATAGGAGCTGGATACAGAAGCAGGGCGATTTCTTTGTAGAAAGCCCTATTATTCTATTGGCGGCCATTATATGGTTTCTGAAAATCTATGAAAATGGAAGGTACTGCACTTTTCCGCATGCCATTGAGCTGTTGAATAAAAAATATGCCGACGTGTTTACTATCCTTACCTCTTATCCAGAGCTGGAAAACTACTTGTCACCGTTTATGGATGCATG
>DLGS01000123.1:9843-10274 GCA_002482815.1 Bacteroidetes bacterium UBA7688 | reverse complement strand
CGTCGGCGAAAATTCCTCTATCCCGTATGATTTCTCCAAGCCTTTACTGGGTTATGACAGGCGATGATTTTTCCTTGGACATCAACAATCCGAAAGAACCTAAGATACTATGTGTTGGAAACAATCCCGACCGCCAGAATATTTATTCGGCTGCACTGGGATTATACAATTCACGCATTGTAAAGCTGATCAATAAAAAGGGTCAATTGAAAAGCTCGGTCATTATAGACGAGCTGCCTACCATTTATTTTCGCGGACTTGATAATCTGATTGCCACTGCCCGAAGCAATAAAGTGGCTGTGTGTCTAGGCTTTCAGGATTTTTCGCAATTGAACCGTGATTACGGAGACAAAGAGAGCAAGGTTATTCAGAATACTGTGGGCAATATTTTCAGCGGGCAGGTGGTCGGAGAAACGGCAAAAAGCCTTTCG
>DLGS01000123.1:0-9791 GCA_002482815.1 Bacteroidetes bacterium UBA7688 | reverse complement strand
TTGCAGAAAAGGCAGAGCATGAGCATCAACCGCAATGATACATCGACTTCAATATCCACGCAATTGGACAGCCTGATACCGGCATCAAAAATATCTACATTAACGCAAGGTTTTTTTGTTGGTGCCGTATCGGATAATTTTGAGGAGCGAATAGAGCAGAAAATTTTCCATGCTGAAATTGTTGTTGATAATGCAAAGATTGCTGCTGAATCCAGAACCTATCAAAAGATACCGCAGATCTTATCTTTTGCAGCTGAAAATGGAGACGATAATATGAAAACAGAGATTGATGCCAATTATAGGAAGATAAAAAGAGATATAATTCGGGTTATTGAACTGGAACTGAAACGTATTAAAAACGATCCGGACTTGCAGCATTTAGTGCAAAAAGAGCAAAAAAAATGACCATCAATGATTAATGGCCATTCTTGCTTTACTGTTCATGTTTTAAGCAGAATCATTTTGAATGTTTCCTTCACAGAATTCAAAATAGCTTCCTGCTTGTTCGTTTAATGCAATGAAGGCATTGAACGTCTTTCCTGATTTGCTTTTCATTCCTTTGATCAATGAAGTTCTTCCATCACTGACAAGATTTTCGATGTCAGATAAACTTAAATGTATACCGCAAATATTACGGAACTGTATCCAACAGCATATTTCATCTCTGCATTTTACAATTTTATCACTAATAATAAGATGCTGGGTTTTGCACTTTGGGCATAAGAGTTCCGGCATTTTGTTTTGGGCAATTGCAGTCTGGAACAATTCATCTGTGATACTTGAAGTGTAAGTTTCCATTTCTTTTAGGAACCCTGCAGCATCTGCTTTGTTGGTTTCGATTTTCTGCAAGGCAAGCTCCCATTGGGCAGTCATTGCCACATCTGCAATCTTTTTGTCTTTTACAAATTCATAAACCTGCAGCCCTTTTCCAGTTGGGATTAAGGATTTCATTTCGCGTTGGATATAATTGCGGGTAAATAGAGTTTCGATGACGGCCGCTCTAGTTGCCGGGGTACCGATGCCGATATGCTGTAAAGCCTTCCGTTCGTCTTCATTTTCGATATCATTTCCGGCACTTTCCATAGCAGACAAAAGGCCTGCCTCCGTGTAAAGCAAAGGCGGTTTTGTTTTCTTATCCAAAACGCAAGCCTCTTTTAATTTAATATAATCGCCTGTTTTCAACTCAGGCAGGTCCTGTAACGGTTCAGTATCATCAGAGAAACTGCCTTTAATGGCACGCCATCCTGGCTCAATAATCCTAGAGCCTTTTGCAGTAAAATCATAATGCAGTATTTGTAGGCCTACATCGGTCAATTCTTTGATGCAGGGCTCGGAAATGGCTTCAAGCAATCGAAACGCAATCATATTATAAACCGCATTTTCCTTTGCATTAAGGGCTGACGGAATCTTATCGGTAATCAATAATCCATGATGGTCCGTTACTCGAAGATCGTTCACGATGCGCTTATTGAATCTGCCCCATTTTGTTTGGGAAATTGTTTGCTTGAAATTTTCCCCCTTTTGTAAAACTCTTACAAGGCTGGGAATTTCGGACCAAAGATCTTCAGGAATGTATTTGCTTCCTGTCCGAGGATATGTGATGAACTTCTTTTCGTAAAGGCTCTGAGAAATGTTGAGGGTTTCCTCGGCAGAAAGGTTCAGTTTTTTATTGGCTTCTTTCTGAAGGCCGGTAAGGTCGAACAGTAAAGGAGGCTGCTCTGTTTCAATTTTGCCGTCTGCCGATGTGACCATTGCCATTGGGCTTCGCTCAATAGCTTTCAGTACATTGCCGGCTAGTTTTCTGTCGTCCCATTTGATTTTTGAGATGCTTTTAAAATTTATCAGATCTTTGCTATGGGATAACTGTATCTGCGAATAATTTTTTACTGGGAAATCCCTGTTTGCCAGATAGCGTCTGCATATTAATGCCAGTGTAGGAGTCTGAACTCTTCCAAGTGAATATACTCCATTATCGGCAGCTATGGAAAGGGCCTGTGAAGCATTAATGCCCACCAGCCAGTCGGCACGGCTTCTGCCTTGCGCAGCCTGATATAATCCGTCAAATTCTTTTCCGTCTTTCAGGTTATCAAAACCATGTTTGATGGCTTTTTCGGTAAGCGAGCTTATCCAGAGTCTGTTAAAGGGTTTGCTGCATTTCAGGTATTGGTAAATGTACCTGAAAATAAGTTCGCCTTCGCGTCCTGCATCTGTTGCCGCGATAATGCTCTCGCTTTGATTAAATAGGTCTTCAATGATTTTAAGCTGTTTTATTGCGCCTGTATCAGCAGTGCAGCCTTTATCTTTTTTGACCTTTCTGACAGTCAGTAAAAAAGGGTTTGGGAGGATCGGCAGTGATGCTTTTTCAAATCCCGTGATTCCGTAATCTTCAGGCATTCCTAATCCTACAAGATGGCCTAGTGCCCATGTAACAAAATAGCCGTTACCTGTCAGATAGCCATCCTTTTTTTCTGTGGCTTTGATTATAACGGCTATTTCTCTTGCTACGCTCGGTTTTTCTGCAATAACTGTGATCATATCATTACATTTTACGCCCTTTTGATTTGGCAGGAGATTGAGAATCTTCTTGCAGTTCCTGCTGTTTTCTGTCATGAGGATTTGTCTGCCCTGATTTTAAGGGCTCATTTATGTTTTTAGTAGCTTCATTAGTTTTTCCTTCTGAATTTACGGCTGTCTGGGTTTTATGCGCTTCTGATGGTTTTATCTGTTCTTTGATCTTGTCTGGATTTTGGAATGAAAAATCTGTTCTATCGGTCTCCTTATTGTAGGTGATGTATCCGTTATATTCTTTTCCTTTCTTATCCACGAGACCGCTGATGTAGACCGTCTGGCCATCTTGGAGCTTTTGATGCTGCTCATTGTTGAGTTCTTTGTCCCTAAAAGTCTTTTGTGCGCCCTGAGTCTGGTTCTGCTGGTTGCCTTGTGCCTGCTTATTTGGGTCATTTCTGTCAAAGAGAAATTCTACAAAACGTTTGTCGGCATTGAACTGGACAGTTGCGTCAAAGGCGGTTCCTTTTTTGGAAACCATACCTTCCAAAGGAAGCGGTTTTCCTTCCAAGAGAGTCTGCTTTTGCTCTTCACTCAGCTTTATTCCTTTAATTTCATCTGGAATTTTAATGAAGTCAGTACGCAAAGCCACCACTTCATTGGTAAGCCTGTCTATGCTAATTATCGAGGGCAATATTTCATTGTTTTTCGGATTGGTAAGATTAACTACTCGGCCCATATTGCCTGTCCCGAGAAGATTCTCTTTGTCTTCCTTACTGAACTCGTGGCCGAAAAAAGAGAAATTCAGATTAGGTTCTTTTCGGATGCCATGGATGGCCACCACAACCTGTCCTTCATCGTTTTGTTTCAATGATAAACGGGCATCCATTCTGGTAACGGCTGTGCCTAGGTTGAGGCTTACAGGTACGAGTTCATTTGTTTTGTATCCTTTTAGAAGCGGGTCCAGAAGGTTCATTTTTTCCAGTTTTTCTTTGCTTAAACCAAGATGGTTTAATGTTTCCCAATCAATCTGTTCCGGTTTGTATTTGTATTCGCTTGTTTCCGGATTTGTCTGTGCTGTTTCCATATTAATATTAGTTTTTTGTTCATATTCTTTTACTTCGTGCTGTTTCATTAATTGGTCGCCTTCAGGAGTCGGGCAATCTATCTGTTTCTGCATGTCTTTAGAAATATCGACAGCCAGCAGTGCGGGGATTTTGAAGAACGAAAAATTAGTTGGGTTCTTCAGCTGGCTGAAAAAATTGGAAAAAAAATTCGAGAATAAATCTCCCTGCTTATCTACCCGCATAAACTGATTCTGATTTTTCCGGATGGGTTCAGTGGTCTGCAGATTGCCATTCTGGTCAATGCCTTTTACCGCCAGGATTTTCTTTTTTTCTTTATCGAAGACCAGCAGAATATCCGAGAGCTCTTCTGTGATTTTGGGTTTATCATTAATTTTTTCGTCCATAATTTTAAATTTTATATTCATATGCGAAATTAAAAACGGTGAATGTGCCTATAAAAAGCTGGAGTGTTCTGGCATCCTTTTTCATCCGTTGGCATGAGATTTTGGCATTCGGACATTAAAGCTTTCTCTGATGAACTGGTGCACATCAGAGAGCTTATAATATATTTTTCCGCTGATAGTATAATAGGGAAGCCTTCGTGAAGAGCGGTAGCGCTGCAGAGACCTTGAGCTTATTTTGAGCATCTGCAATATATCCTGATTGTCCAAAAGCTCTTCACCATCGATGCTGCCGCGTTTTTTTTCAAGTTCTCTGATGTGCGCTCCCATAAGATCGAAACGTTCCATTATCCTTTCCATCCAAGAGATGAATTCCATTCTGTCTATGTTCATGGCGTTTTGTTTTGCATTAATGGTGCAAAATTGCCAAAAGCATAAGCCTTTCACTGCCAATGCATGCCAATGTAGAATGCTGTTTTGGGAAAATTTTAACGATTATATAAATTGTCCTGAATGCTTGATTTGATAGGGCAGGGCCGTGGAAATAATGATGCTGTATGCAGTCGGTATTTAGATGCCAATTGCATCATATTGGCAAGAGGAAAGTATAAGAGCCTACAGTTCTTTTTCCATATGCTGTTTAAGGGAAGTCTTCAGCTGATCCAGAAATATGCTTTTACTGTCGGTCCTGTCTTTCATTCGATGGAAGGCATGATGGACATCGCCGAGCTGCACTCTGAACAGAAGCTGGAATACCGTGCTTATTTTACGGATTCCGGCTTTTCCATGAGAAATGCTGCCAGAGGCATGTAGGGCATAAATTAATTCGATCAGGGCATTTTTTGAATCTGTCCAGAAAAAATCCCTGTTTGCCGAATTGTTTTCCGATAATATGCTGATTTGTTCGGTTTCGGGTTCAATTTTGGAGCTCAGGTAGCTGTATAGCAGTTCGTTTGCTATGATGCGCGCCACTTTATAATCATAGTAGGTAGAAAATTCCGGATCAATTTCAAAAACAAAACTATTTACTCCCTCATGCAGGTCTATTTTTCCAAGACAAAAAAAATGGTGGTCCCATTCAGTTCTTCCTGTGCGATAGTATCGGTAAAAATCATTGTTGTAAAAATGCTCTTTATATTCCTGCTTGAGGAGATTGAGCTCATTGGAAAAATATTTGTAGTGCATTTTGCCGCTTATCACCGGACAGGCTGCCTCAATGCGGAAAACTTTATTGTAGAATATCAGCTTCCCCAGTATCTGGGGTTTAACGCTTTTAAAAAAATTAATCTCTTCATTTTCATCAGAGAATCCTTTTTCTAAAACATTTTTCTTTACCGTACAAAGCAAATTTCGAAGTACGGTGGTCATCTGGTAGGATTTTTCAATTATATCTTCAGGATCTAAGCTGAATTGCTGTTCTGCTTTTCGAATAACCTGAAGTGCGTTCTCACATGTAGATCTTATCATGACAACAGATTTTAGATTTATTTGAACAAGGAAAAGCTATGGGCATCACTGCCCAGAAATTTATTGTTTTTTTTTGTGGAAATATATTTTGGCTGGATCAGCGCGCGGTAATGGTTTCGTTCTGCAGGGTCTGCATGAGTTCCATCGCATAATTGTCCCTTGCCTGCACGTACGCTACTTTAGGTATGACGGAAGCGCCAAGTTTCTTCTTCTCAAAGGTTGCCGATATGCCAAAGTCGATCCTTTCAATTTTAAGCTCTCGCGCTCTTTTGATGGTTTGGTATAAAAGCTGTCTGTAGAGATTGAGTCCTTCTGAGGCGACATAGTCCATTCCGATAAGTTCGGGCACATAGACCGCTGATGAATTTTTGTAGCAGAACATTATTCCACAGAAATTCCGTTGGACCGAATCTCTAAGGGAGAGGATTATGAATTCCCAGTTTGAGCAGCTGTTCATGTTTTGAAATACTTCTCTGCTATAGGTGAAATTATTTATAGCCAAATTTCGCTCCTTGACATTGCAGTATAGTTCGTAGGCCCACTTTAGCTCTTCTTCATTTAGAGTGTTTTTTATCTCCACATCATAGTATTTTTCAAAAGGAAGTATTTCTTTACTGAAATGTCTGCGGGAACGCGGTGATAGCAAATCGCCATAACTATTAAATGCATCCAAATGCTTACTTTCGAGAACACATGATTCTGGCATATCAATCCTAAAATAGCCTTGATTTCTCACTATTTCATCCCATTGGAATCCGTGATCAAAATCGCGCAGAACTAGCATATCGGCATCAAGGTAATTGTATTTTTCTTCCAGTCTGTTCAAGAGCATTCGTAATGAATGCTCTGCCAGTGGATGGGTCTCGTCAATATAGCAATGTAGACCTTCGGTAAACAATGATCCGGTACTCAGTACTTTGGATGTCATATGCATATGGTTAGTTTTTCGGAGATCTTCAAGATGTCTTGATACTGATTCCGTGGCGAGCATATCATCTTTCCAGATGCCGCAGGTGCAGAATGTCATTAAAACCACCTGCTTGTTCTGGTCACGGATAATGTAATAGAAGAAGTCCCACTTATTGCCCGCTTGCTTGCTATCTGCAAAAGTAAGCTCAAGATACCGCACGCCATCCCAATCTAGGATATTATGGATGCCTAGATATTTGTTCCATTCCTGCCTGCTGATGTCCGCTATAGTAGTTCGCTCTTCAATTTGAAGCAATTCTGTCTGCTGTTTTTTTGCCGGCAGTCTTTTGCTTATGTCCATTCTGAATGCCTGGCGTATCTTTTCTTCGCTGCTTCCGGTTCCTTCTAGGGCTTTCTGGAAATGATGATCCATTGCATGGACCAGTTCAGATATGTCTTTGATCTGATTATGCGCAGATATCGTGATGCGGATGCCAGTATTTTTTATTGGTACGGCCGGATAGATTCCTAGATTCAGGTAAAATCCTTCGTTAAAGAGGCGTTTGGTAAAATTATAAGCTGTTGCTGGTGTTCCCATTCCAATATAGAAAACAGGAGAGTCGTTATCAGAGACTAGGGGCAGACTTGTATTTGAAAGCAGATTTCCGAAATAAGCTGTTTTTTTAGCAAGCTCAGACTGATGCTTCTTGATTTCATCGGAGAGGTGTATGTCACAAGATGCGATCGCGGCTCCTACGGACGCTGGTTCAAGCTGTGCAGAAAATGTGAGAGGGCCGCCAAAAGTTTTGATCTTTTCACGTAATTTATCATCGGTGCAGAAAAATGTGGCACCGCTTGCGCCAAAAGTTTTGCTGAGCGTACTGACCACAACAATATTGTCTTGAAGCGTTCCAATAGAATCAAAGATAAAGCCCGTGCCGTTTTTTCCTTTCCAGCTCATACCGTGCACATCATCAAAATAGAGGTGGAGCTGCTGATACTTATGGGTAAGGCGGATAAGGTCCTGTACTGGTGCATAGTCGCCGTACATCGAATAGACGCCGTCGGCCATGTACCATATTTTGCCGGGTCTGCTGCTCAGTGCACGTATCTTGTCTTCAAGCATCTCCAGGTTATTGTGGCGTATCATCTCCACCGGTATTCCCCTTAGTTTTAGCACCTGGCAGGCATTCTGGACGCTCCAATGTGCCTGATGGTCAATAATAACTGCATCTTCATCACGTATAAGTGTAGGGATGATCGCCATATGGCCTAAAGTGCTGTTCTTAGTTATAATCGGCTCTATGCCATACATTTTGCATATCTTGCTTTCAAGCTCGGCATATAAAGGATGGGATAGATAAGTTTTAGAAAGTGGAAACTGAGTTCCATAATTTCTTATTGCGGAAACTGCAGCTTTTTTCAGCCTTTTGTCCTGTTCAAGGCCTAGATAGCCTGTTGTGCCGAAATGCAGCATTTCACTGCCGTGTATCTTTATAGTTCTGCCATTAAGATATTCGCCTTCTGCGCGCAGGTGTAAAATGCCCTCGTCTTTTGCGCTTGAAAAAACAGTATCGACTGTATCGATAAAATTGTTATGCTTGATTTTTGCCATTTTTTTATAAGATTATTTTGGATTTTTTTACTTGATTTTTTTAACACTGAGTGAACTGATAGTTAAAATTCATTATAAAAATTGAAAGTATTTTTGTTTGTATATATTTTACTCCCAATATAGCAACGGTAATTCCCGATTTGACAACAACTAACCATGTTTTGCAAGAAATAATCCACATTTGACAATTAAAATGTTTCTAAATCTTTATATTTTTGTTAAATTTCAGTTTTTAAATTATAGGTCATGATCCCCACACATGAATCTTTTGAGAATCAAAATGCAAGGTTCTGGATTGAAAAAGGAATCCTCTTTTTTGAATACAAACCCAATTCAGCAGTAGATCTGCAGGTAGCCATGCGTGTGGTTGCGGACCGGATTGCGTTTCAAAATGAAAGGGAGCTTCCCATATTTTGCGATACTAGAGGAATCGCTTCTATTGACAAGGCGGCCCGAGACTATCTAGCCAAGTCTGGATCACTTCTTGCAAAAGCAGTAGCTCTGATAGGCAGTGAGAATGTTTCCATGACCATGAGCACTTTTTATATAGAAATCAACAAGCCGTCCGTGCCTACCCGAATTTTTACTGTGGAGCAGGAGGCACTGGACTATCTAATGGACTTCGTTTAGGACAGACGCAAAGATTCAGTCAAAGAATATAAAATCATTACAAATGAAAAATCCTCACAACCGCCAACGGATGGTATCGATGCACAAGATGTTGTTTGAAATGGCAAGAGGCAATTTCAATAACCAGATTCCTTTGAGCAGCTTCGATGACGAAATTGAAACATTGGTTGTCCTGGTCAATATGGTTGCGGAAGAACTCAAAGAGTCTGCCTTCCACTCGGGTTTTGTCAACCCCTACATTACTCATAGAATGGTGACGCCCGCTACTTTTATTTTAGACGAAAATCATTCGATAAAAGATGTGAATCAAGGAGCATTGAAAATTTTGGGATATGATTCGGCAGAAATGCTCAACAGGCCAATTAAGGAATTCCTTCTGGATGATTTCTCGGATATGTCAGATATCGAGAAAAGAGAGCTCGAAGAAATGCTTTTATCTGGCGAAATAATTACACTGAATTTTTTAACATACAAAAAGCTGATAGTAAGTGCCGAGTGTTCGGTATCTAGATTATCGGACGGTAAATTTACGGTTCTCAGTTTCATAACGCCTTTTCTCCAGCTTGATGAAGATGTTACGGAGGTCCACGAAATAGCAGAGCAGAGGCATCATAATTTTAGAAAAGCCGATGCGCGCCTGATCCAGCGTGTTTATGATTATGTATTGGATAATTTGGCAGAGCCACTGCCGTCAGTAAAGGAACTTGCAAGACTTTTTGGAACAAATGATTTTAAGCTTAAAGACGGGTTCAGGTATTTTTTCCATACAAGCATTTATAAGTTTTATACAGAGGAAAGGCTCAAAAGAGCACACCTAATGATTGAGCAGACCGATATTCCCTTGAAGAATATTTCTTTTATGAATGGCTTTAACAGCTATCCCAACTTTTCCAAATCATTCAAAAAACGATTTGGAACCTCTCCTAACGAGGTAAGCCGAAACAATACTGGGAATCTTTTTTATGAAAGGGACATTAATCCCTCTTAAGTAATTATCGCTCCCGATACTACAAGTGATATAAGGTTTTAATTCAGAATTTTACAATCTGAATTTAATTAAAAAAATTATGAAGCTTAGTTTAGGGACAACTTTTAAAAAGTATTTTGTAGAGCTAGTCTGCTTTTTATTTATTCTGCTTTTTATATATGCCGCAGTAAGCAAAGCGATGGACTTTGAGAATTTCCGCGCCCAAATAG
>DLGS01000421.1 GCA_002482815.1 Bacteroidetes bacterium UBA7688 | reverse complement strand
GGTTTATTCGGGCAATTCGTTTAGATTAAATACCAAATATTATCTTTCAAAAAAATATAGCTTCTACTATATTCAGGTAGGCTTAATGTACAAATCCTTGCATTATGATACAGCCTTCTTTCAAGATGGTGCACGAGCAAGTGACACCAGAAGTTTTAGCAGATCAAATGAAAAAGCCAATTTATTGGGTACAGATTTGATAACCGGCCTGGAACTGGTGATTGGGAAATTGTTTGTTATCGATTGCTTTACAGGTATTGGCTATCGGTTTAAAGACCGGAATTATACTACTTACTATTCAACAGGAGGATATGGTTCACAATATCCAAAAGTACCATTAGGAGATTTTAATATAAACTACAACTATATTTCTTTTACATTGGGTCTTAGAATGGGGTTTTGTTACACTAAAAAATAAATTAAACTCCTTATAATTTCCACTTTAAATTTTTCCGCAATACCTTGCAGCAGCAAAATATTTTAACTTTATAAAAAACCTAAGAAAAATGGCTGGAAAAGAAATACAACCTATCTTTTTGGTAGACGACGAACCCATACAAAATGAGATGTTGAAAGACTATCTTGCTGAGCGTTTTAACTACACGTTCAACCTGTATGACAATGGTGAAGAAGCTTTGAATAATATGCGTCAAAACCCGTCTATTGTCATTCTTGATTATCATTTAAATGCGCATAATACTGCGGCTAAAAATGGTGTTCAGATTCTAAAGGAAATTAAAGAAAAATATCCTGCCACCCAAGTCATTATGGTGAGTGGCCAGGACAAAATACAAGTAGCAGTAGACAGCATGAAATATGGCGCTTACGATTATATCGTAAAAGGAGAAACTGCTTTTGCCCGTATGGAGAACACGCTGAAAAGAATCAATGAATACGAGGATTCCAAATTCGCTTACGAGTCATCCAAAAAAAGTATCCGCTTCCTGATTATTGCAATGATTTGCATTATCATTTTAAGCGTATTTTTATTGATGAATGGCCACAGATTATAGCCTCCAGCGAAAATTACTTTAACTACAACCAATGCAATTAGCCGACAGACTCGATAGAATATCTGAACCACAAACAATACGAATGGCTAAACTTAGCCGCGAATTGAAAGCTCAGGGAAAAGACATTATTGATTTAAGCCTTGGGGAGCCGGACTTCCGCACGCCGCAACATATTTGTGATGCAGCTGTGCAGGCAATGGTAGACGGATATACTAAATATACTCCGGTAGCAGGTATTCCTGAATTAAGACAAGCCATTTGCACAAAGCTGAAAAGAGACAATAACCTGGATTACTTACCTGAAAACATCATCGTTTCTACAGGTGCTAAGCAGTCTTTGGCGAATGCTATTCTTTGCCTGGTCAATCCCGGTGATGAGGCCATCATTCCTACCCCCTTTTGGGTAACCTATGGCGGCCTGGTAAGTCTGAGTGAAGGTGTTCCTGTTTATGTCAATTGCGGCATTGACAGTGATTTCAAAATTTCTGCTGAAAAACTGGAAGCTGCCATAACGCCAAAGACGAGATTATTTATCTTTTCGTCCCCGTGCAATCCTACCGGCAGTGTGTACAGCAGAGAAGAATTAGCTGCATTGGCAAGTGTTTTTGAACGATATCCCAATATTACCATTGTGAGTGATGAGATTTATGAATACATCAATTACAAAGGAAAACACGAAAGTATTGCCCAGTTTGAAAGTATAAAAGACCGTGTGGTTTTGGTCAATGGATTTTCTAAAGGATTTGCCATGACCGGCTGGAGATTAGGCTATATGGCTGCTAATAAAGACTTAGTTCAGGCCTGCGACAAATTTCAGTCACAGTTTACTTCCGGAACCAATTCTATAGCCCAAAGAGCCGCAGTAGCAGCACTTTTAGGAGATTTAGCCCCCAGTATGGAAATGGTGGAATCTTTTAAAGAACGGAAAGAATACGTGATTAAAAATCTTGCCCGCATCAATGGAATTAAAATAAACAATCCTGACGGCGCATTTTATGCTTTCCCTGATGTAAGTTCATTTTTTGGAAAGAAAGATGGGGATCAGGAAATGAAAACTGCAGAAGATATTGCCATGTATCTTTTACACAAAGGACTGGTAACGGTTGTAGATGGATCAGCTTTTGGCAGTCCGCACAACATAAGGATTTCTTTTGCCACTTCAATGGACAACCTTATCGAAGCTATTAAGCGAATAAAATTTGCACTTGACTTATTGCAATAAACTTTTTGCCTCTATACAAAAACAAAAAAGCCGGACGATTGATTTTGTCCGGCTTTTTACGATTAGCATTTTAAGGTTCCACGACTATAATCCTGTCAACGATATATTGGCCGGGCTCCTGATTTTTTCCGTTATAATTATCGCCGCGCCATGGTATTGACCGTTGATATTGCGTATAATGAACGCGGATGACTTTACCGATACACTGTTCCAATGAATCGGCTATTTGTTCGTCAACAACTGAAAAGTAGAAATAATTTGCTGTAATGGGGCCGCCCTGAGGCATCGTTCTTTTACCAAAGCCTTCCTGTACGAGTTCGCCTTCATAGGTTTTAAAGATATTTCCTTTGCGGGAAAACTTCTGAAAATAACCTTCACGAAGCCCATCGCTGTAAGACCGGTAATAAAACCAATAGCCATAAACAGCGACCACCAATAAAAGTAAAACCGAACCTAAAAAAATTCCTTTACGCATAATTGTGTATTTAGTTTTGTTTGACAGAACGCTGCTTCCAGCTAAATGTACCAAATCTGCTCAAAAACCCTGCCAGAATGATATAAATTATATGAAGAGATTGAAAAAAAGGAAAATAGAAAAGTTGTTTCTGCCTGTTGAAGAAGCGTGAAACATCAAAAAGAAAGATTAATTCAAACAAAATTTTTAGCATTCCGGTTATGCAAAACAGCATAAAAAATCTGGACTGAACGAAACCGGCAACGAAACTAATAAACAAACCGATATTGAAAAGGTACACCATCGATAATACGACTGTCATTATCGGATCTTTATACTTTCCGGTCTTGGAAGCCCAGCGGATTCGCTGATTGAAAAATCCTGCCCAGGTTTCCTGCGGCAGCGTATCTACTATAGCATCTTTTGATTTCAAATAAAGCACTCCATCAGGATATTGCTGCTTTATTTTAGATTGCAACAAATAATCGTCACCAGAAATCAAATGCTCTATTCCATCGTAACCATTCACAGCAGAAAATGCGGCTCTTGAAAAAGCAAGGTTTGCCCCGTTGCACATAATTCCCATCCTTAACCGGATTGTAGCGACCGTTATTCCCTGCATCGTCATAAAATCCAATGACTGAAAAAGTTGTAATAAAGATCGGTCGGAGGAGAATCTTACCGGCGCAACAATCATTTCAGCGGAATGTGTTTCAAAAAATTCGGCAATTAAGGACAGCCACTTTTCTCCCATCCAGCAATCAGCATCTGTAGTAACGATAAGCGCACCTTCACTCTGTTCGATCCCTAAAGCCAAAGCCCTTTTCTTGAACGAAATCACTTCTTCATCATTAGAAATAAAATCAGATAGGGAAATAATTTTTACCTTTTCACCAAAATTTTCACGCACTATTCCTGCAGTGTTATCAGTAGAGTGGTCATCAACAACTATTATTTCAAAAAGATGGGCCGGATAATTTTGTGCCAGAATACAATTCAGACATTTTTGAATATTCGCCGACTCGTTTCGCGCAGCAATAACAACCGATATTTTTGTTTGAGCCTGAAAAACTTTACCGCTGGTAAACTCTTTTTGCAAGTTCCATCCAATGCAATAAAGTACCATTAGAAGCAGGTACCCCAACAGTAAGGCTGATAGAATTATATAAAAGATCATTTCTCTTTTGAAGATGAATACGTTCTGAACAACCACGCTTTTACAATACCTCTGACCTCTTCGAAAAAGAGCAGATTATGGCCTCTTTCAAAAAGGTGTAATTTTATTTGTTCAGACTTCCCTTTAAACTTCAGCGCATTTTTGTAAGGAATGATTTTATCCTTTTTCCCCACATAAAGGTGGACAGGTATTTTACGTTTTTTGATATTTTGGTCTACCTTTTTCAAATCAGGTACCAAAGGGCTTGTGGTCATCCAGATATCATACAGTAATGTTCTTAATTCTTCCGTCTCAATATATTGAGATGCGAATTTGAACTTACTGTTACTCAATAATTTCACTTTATTCATAAAAGAAAACAACCGCAAATATCCTTCTCCTTTCTTAACAAAATTTCGAAATAGTGTATTGCCCAAACTGGTTTTTGTCACGAAATGATAAAACCTGTTATGAACTATTCCATCCGGGGCTATCAGGATCATATTGTAAATATGCTCTGGCATATGCTCAGCAATACAAAGACAAATTCTGGCTCCAAGACTAAAGCCGACTAAAGAAACCTTCCGGACACCTTTTTCTTTCAGAAAATGACGGACCAGCTTATATAAATTCTCTTTTGTAAACGGACGATCTTTTGTTCCAACAGATTTTCCCTGAAATGGCAAATCGAAACTGATGACAGTAAAATCCTGGTGTTTTAAAAATCTAAATAACGAAGAGTCATTACCGTATCCATGAAAAGCCAAAATCAGCTTATCTCCTGTACCAACTTCCTTATAATACATTATTTGTCCCCCCACATCAATTGTGCCGAAGGACTCTTTTACATCTATATCTGTTATTGTATTCATGGAATAATGGCAAATATATTAAAACCAATTTTCCATTTAAAATAAATTAACGTCTTGACAAGAATAAAAAATTTAAACGTTAGTTTAATTCTTCCAACTTTGCATCGATTTTAAACCTTGCTATTATCACCCTCCTCAAGTATGAAGTATTTTTCTTTATTAATTTCTTTTATTTTTCTTTCTTTCGGATTTTCTTTTGCTCAGAGTTCGAAATCCAATATAAAAGGTATTCTCCAGTCGTCGGACAAACAAAAAATCGCCGGCATTTCTGTTTCATTGTTGAATTCTGCCGACAACAAATTTATCTCAGGCACACTAAGCGAAGATGATGGAAGCTTTGTGTTGGAAAATGTTAATGATGGAAATTATTCTATTAAAATCAGCGGATTAGGTTATGCTGCACAAATAATTAAAAACATAGGCACCCCTGCCGCCGGAGGAACTGTCAATATTGGAATTATTACTGTAGCAAAATCAGAGACGGCATTAAAAGTAGTAGAAGTGGTAAGTGAAAAAAAGATGCTGGAAATGGGCATTGATAAAAAAACATTCAATGTAGAAAAAAATATCACCGCAAGCGGAGGAACAGCCGCTGATGTTTTGCAAAATATTCCATCCGTAACAATGGATGCAGGAGGAAACGTAAGCCTCAGAGGTAAAAGCAGTGTCAATATACTAATTGACGGAAGGCCGGCAACTTTGCTGGCAGGTGATGTTGCTTCAGCATTGCAGGCATTACCCGCAGCCAGCATCGAGAGTGTAGAAGTTATTACCAATCCATCATCAAAATATGATGCACAAGGCAGCAATGGAATCATTAATATTATCACCAAAGCCAACAAAAATCAGGGGTTGAACGGATCTGCAACTTTTGGTTTAGGTCAGCGGGGGAAATATAATGGTGGCCTGAATCTTAATCACAGAAAAGGTAAATGGAATTATGCGATCAACAGTAATTTCCGCATCAGTGACAATTACCAGCGAACAACTACAGAAAGAGCAAACTTCAACAATGATTCATCTTCGTATACCTACGGCGATTATCAAAGACAATTCAATGGTTCTTTTAATTCCCTCACCATTTCTTATACACTTGACACACAGAATACATTGTCGTTTACGCAAAATGTAAATCTGATGCGGTTTGGAACGGAAGGTTATCAGGATTTTAATTTATTTTCTTCACCAGGCATTCGTTATGCTGTTCAAAACCGGGAAGAAACATTTAAAGGTGGCCCGACCAGTCTTTCCTCCAATCTCAACTGGAAACATAAATTCGCAAAACCAAAGCAGGAATTAACGGCAGATGCAACTTATTCCTTCTCGAATACAGACGTAAAGCAAACTTTGAAAACCAACCTGTATGATGGAGACAGGAATCTGGATTATGGTACCATTTTTCAGGAAATACCCGGCGAAAACGGCAATAAAAATGCCAACGGGCAGCTTGACTTTTCCACTCCATTTATGACCAAAGAAGGCAAACTGGAAACAGGTTTGAAATCACAAAACTTCTGGTTCGAATCGAATAACAATCCCACCAAAACCCTTCCCGGAGGGAGTCCTGAAGTGGATGCGCTGTTGCAAAACGCCTACAAGTACGAGCAGCATACACACGCCGGTTATGCAAGCTTTACAGATAAATATAAAAAATGGAGTTACCAGGGAGGGTTGAGACTGGAATATGCAGGATACACCGGAAAGGCTGGAAATCTGGGTAACCTTGCTTATTCCAATTCATTCCTGAATTTATTTCCAACCGCTTACCTGGCTTATCAATTAAAAGACAACCAGCAATTGTATCTTAATTATTCCCGCAGAACTGATCGTCCGTTCTTCCTGCGAATGTTGCCCTACCTGAATATTGCCAATGCACTGGATACCAGTTCAGGAAACCCGGATCTGAAACCGGAGTTTATTGACAACTTCGAGTTTTCTTACAGCCTGCAATTACCCAAAGGAAATATGGTGATGGCAAGTCTTTATTACCAAAGAACAGTCAACCTGATTCAAAACTTCACCAAATCATATGCCGACGGAACCAGCTTTAGCCAACCGGTAAACCTTAGCTCGGGAAGTACTTATGGATTGGAACTGACCGGTAAATTACAAATGACCAAAGCCTGGGATGCGACCTTAAGTGCAAACTTTTTTCAGAATAAAATTGATGGTGCAAATGTTGACGCCAGTGTGAGCAATGAAGGATTCAGCTGGTTTTCGAAACTGAATACCAACTACAAAATAACCAAACAATTTTCAGTACAACTGATGGGCAATTACGAAAGTGCAAAACCGGAAGCCCAGGGAAGAAGAGACGAAGTTTATTGGTTTGATGCCGGTTTTAAAGCGAACTTTCTCAAAAACAACAAAGCAAGTGTGGTACTGAATATCACGGACATTTTTGACACGAGAAAATATACGACCAATTATAATCTTCCGCTTTATCAGCAAAGGATATACCGCGACCGCGAAACACAGGTTGCAACCATAACTTTTACCTATAAATTTGGCAAAACAGAGTTTGACAACAATAAATCAGGCGACGGAAGAAACAGAAGAAGCAGAAATAACCAGGGCGTACAGAAAAAAGAACTGCAGGTTCGCGACGGGAACCTCAAATCCGGCGATGACGATAACAATGGCGGAGGCCAAAAATAAAACTAATTACTTTTGGCATTATATTTGTTGGAACTAACAAACACAAACAATCAAAGTATGAAAAAAATATTGGTCTCTCTCCTGTTAATTCCTGTTTCATATGCAAGTTCAAATGCTCAGGGTATTAATGACATTCTGAACAAAGCAAAAAAAACAGCCAGCAATGGAGGTGTTATTAAAACAACACAATCTTCCGGCGCATCAAAACAACCGGTATCTTCAAAACTATTAGGAAATGAAGAAATAGCAGGAGGACTGAGAGAAGCCTTAAAACTGGGAGCTCAGACGGCCACAAAAAACCTTTCAGCAACAAACGGATTTTTTGGCAATCAAATAATTAAAATTCTGATGCCGCCGGAAGTGAAAACCATTGAAGCAAAACTTCGTCAGTTTGGTATGGGCAGAGTTGTTGATGATGCTATTTTATCCATGAACAGAGCTGCAGAAGATGCCTCTTCTCAGGCTCTTCCAATTTTGGTAAATTCAATCACATCATTTACAATTCAAGATGGATTAGCTATTTTGAATGGTGGAGATGACGCAGCAACAAACCTTTTAAAATCCCGCACCACACCACAGATTACGGCTGCTTTCCGCCCTGTAATTTCGAAGTCAATGAGCAAATATAACGTAGAACAAATGTGGGCTCAGGTTTTCAATACTTATAATTCATTACCAATCATCAAGAACAAAGTGAATACAGATCTTACCGGTTATATCACAGAACGTGCTTTGAGTGGTTTGTTTGTTTCTGTAGCAGCAGAAGAAAAGAAAATCAGACTTGACCCTGTAGGGACAGGCAATGACCTTATTACACGGGTTTTCGGTTCAAAAAGATAATCCTTCCTACATATTATTACATTTAAATATTGCCTCCCCTCAGGAGGCAATATTTTTTTTGTAAAAACCTAACAAAGAGGTATTCCAATTTTTAGAAATTATCCATACCTTCAACTTCTTGATACTTCGACATTTTATTATATTATGGATACTCAGAACCAACCAGCAATTACATCTGCAACGGAACTTTTGAAACAATGGTGGGAATCAAAATCATTTGAAGGCAAAGAATTTTGTTCTTTAGATGAAAGCGGCCAATTAACCGTAAGCCCCTTTCCTGCGAAAATTGTCAGTACGTTGAACCACATCACCGGTGATGCGGTTTTGCAAACCTTGCAGGATAAATACAGAGAGCTGAAAAAACTGACTGACGAATTAATAAAAGAATGGAGCGAAACGGATGACAAAATCAAAATGATGTCCAAGGTAAATCGCCTGAAAGAATATATCAGTACCGCAAATTCGGTTGGCGACCTGGAATCGCTGCTTGTTCCGGTTAAAGAATATGAAACTGTTATTAACAGCATTATTGATGAGAATTTCAAAGCTAAACAAGCGCTGGTAATTGAGGCCGAAAGCTTCACCATTGAAAATAACAACTGGAAAGACCTGACTCAAAAATTTAAGGACATTACAGAAAAATGGAAGCAGCTTGGCTTTGTTGACAAAAAAAGGAATGAACAACTCTGGGATAAACTCGAAGCCTTAAAATCGAAATTTTTTGAAGACAAAAGGTCGCATCATGAAGATGTTGAACACGAAATGCTTCAAAATCTTGATCTTAAAATGGAGATTGTAGAGAAAGCAGAAGCCTACACAAATTCAGAAAACTGGAAAGAAACAACTGAATTCTTCAAACAATTATTAGAAGAATGGAAAAACATAGGCCGGACCATTCCTGAAAAAAACGAAGCATTGTGGCAAAGATTTATTGGTGCGAAAAACAATTTCTTCGACCGCAAAAAACTACACACTGACCAGATAAAAGTTGAGCAGGAAGCCAATTATGAAAAGAAACTGGCTATCATCGAAAAAGCCGAAACCATCAAAAACAGTACAGAATGGTCGATTACTACCAAAGCTTTCAATGATTTAATGGACGAGTGGAAAGCAATAGGCCCTGTTCCGGCAGAGCATAATACATCTTTGTGGGAAAGATTTTCTGCAGCGAAAGAAATCTTCTACGGCGCAAAACGCAGTCAGGCAGACGCCTACAAAACGATGCTGGATGAAAATTACCAGAAAAAGACGGCTATAATTGAACGGGCAGAATCGTTGAAAAACAGTTCAAACTGGCGTGAAGTTTCTGACGAAATGAACCTGCTTTTCGAGCAATGGAAGCAAATTGGCCACGTAGGAAAAGAGCACAGTGAAAAACTGTGGGAGAAATTTATTTCTGCCCGCAAGCATTTCTTCAACCGCAAAGATCAGGACCGCTCCCGTCGCAAAGAGCAATACGAGAAAAATAAAGAAGTTCATCATATCCAAACTAAGAATTTCCTGGCAACCCTGGAGCATGAAACGGCAGACGAAACCGCTCAGATTGCAGAATTCCGGGAGAGTCTTGAAAATATTGGAGAAGGGCCAAAATCAGGCGAAATAAAAAGTCATCTGACTAATCTGATTTCGGAACTGGAACAGAAAATCAAAAACAGAGCGCCAAAAATTGCCGATTTAAAAGAACAGGTTGCCCGACTGGACCAGGTTGAAAATACTGAAGCGCCGGTACAAAATCATTCAGAAGCCTGATAAAAGAACCGAATGAAGAAAATCATTATTGCCTCACTGTTTTTAATTTCAAGCATTGGAACATTTGCGCAGAATTATACAATCAGCGGAAATGAAATTATCACTGAGCAAAAAGTAAAATTTGGCAACTCAAATGCCCAGCTAAGTAAGGCAGATATTGATGCATTGAAAATAATTAAGGATTTCCTTAACGAAAAAACGTACATCAGCCTGCTGCGTATCGAAGGCCATGTCAGTGGATCTACTAACGATCAGCAATTGAGCGAACAAAGGGCATTGGCTATTGCAACCTGGCTGACAAAAGAAGGGATTAATTGCAAAAGGTTGATAGCAGTAGGTTTTGGGAGTAAGAAACCTGACGAAATTAATACCCGTATCAATTTTATTATGGCAGGTTTAAGAGGAAAAATGATTGGAGGAATGCCTGAAGACGGCGGAGGAAATGTTGCCGGCGATGTTTGCAATCTCAATAAATCATCGCGCTAAATTTTAATAAGGGCTGAAATTTCGATTACCTTTGCTCAACTACATACGCATCTATAATTTATGAAGAAAAACATTGCTTTATTAGCAGGAGGATATTCCGGCGAATATGTCATTTCACTGAAGACAGCGCATACAATCGAACAAAATTTACCTGAAGAGCTCTATAATATTTACAAAATTATTATCACAAAAGAAGGTTGGTGGTTTGAACTTAACAGTGAAAAAATTTCTGTTGATAAAAATGATTTCAGCATAACAGTAGGTGGAGAAAAAATAAAATTTGAAGCCGCTTTTATCGCGATGCATGGCACTCCTGGCGAAGATGGGAGAATACAGGGCTACCTCGATATGATGGATATTCCCTACACCACTTGTAACACCATCGTTTCAGCACTTACATTCAATAAAAGCAATTGCAATAAAGTAGTAAAAGATGCCAATATAGTTGGTATTTCTAATTCAGTTTTGGTTTTCAAAGATCAACCTTATTCTATAGGAAATATCCTTGAACAATTAAAAATGCCCTTATTTGTAAAACCAAACGAAAGTGGTTCCAGCCTTGGTGTCAGTAAAGTTACAACTGTTGAAAATCTGCTCCCTGCCATCGAAAAAGCTTTTACGGAAGATAGTCAGGTATTGATTGAAGAATTTATTGAAGGCAGGGAATTAACCATTGGTGTTTATAATATTGGTGGTGAAGTAAAAGCGCTTCCTCCGACAGAAATTATTTTAGGTAAATCAGCCATTTTTGATTTTGAAGCAAAATATACACCCGGAGATACCAATGAAATAACGCCTGCACAACTGGATGCAAATACAAATGAGCAAATTGCGCATAAAGCAAAATATTTATACCGGTATTTAAATTGCCGTGGCGTTGTCCGAATGGATTTTATCCTTCAAAAAAACACGAATAAATTATTTTTTCTTGAGGTTAATACGATGCCGGGGCAAAGTGAAAGCAGCATTGTACCACAGCAGTTAAAATGCGCTGGTATTGCTTTAAAAGATTTTTACAGTGCCTTACTGGAAGACACTCTTAAACGTGGTGTCTAAAGCCAAATTGTGGATATAAAATTTAGAATGTGAAGACAGCAACCAAAACAACGGATTTCAAAAATTCATTTAAGCTAAACGTATTGGCCATTGCCGGAGTATGTGTTGTTCTCTATTTTATCTTCTTTGCAATGCTTGGTCAGATAACCGGCCACGGCGATGAAATTAAAGTCCCCAACATTGTAGGGAAAATGCTAAAGGCAGGGGAAGGTGAATTGAAAAAAGCTGGCTTTGATATACAAATTGATTCAGCATACGACCCATCTCAAAAGGCATTGATGATTCTTGGCCAACAACCGGATGTAGGAGAAATCGTAAAACCTGGCAGAACCATCTTTTTGACGGTCAACAAAACTGAACCGCCCAAAACGCCTATGCCAAACCTGAATGGATTGTCATTGCGCAGTGCAATTATGATTTTAAACTCCAGTAAACTTCATCTGGGCGATACTACCTACCGTCCGGATATTGCCCAGGGAGCCGTTTTGGATCAGCTGTATAATGGAAAAATTATCCGTCCCGGGCAAATGATTCCGCAGGGCAGCACTATTAGCCTGGTATTGGGCGACGGTTTGGGCAATACTGTATTTGATGTTCCGGATATTGTAGGTCTGACTTACGCCGAAGCTGTAGCAATGCTTTCGGCAAATAACTTACATTTCACGGCAGTTGCAAGCGAAGAAATTACGGATACAGCAGCGGCAATTGTATACATGCAAATGCCAAGCGCATTAAACGAATTGGGTGCAGCCAACAGACTGCGCGAAGGTGATGAGCTTGGATTTTACTTCAAGCAAAATCCTACTGAAGCGGAAATTAATCACGGACCTCAACCCGGAGGAATAAAAGACAGCGTCACAATAGAAGACTAGGAAATACCTGCCGCACAATAATTCATTCCAGTGGCACGTTTTGAATTCAACTGCCCAACACTATGAACTTTAATTTGAAAATATATACCCTGCTATCGTTTGCGCTGTTTTTAGTGCAGACGATTGCAGTTGCACAGGAAAATATAGCTCCCTTGCAATATAATCCCAACACCCGTGCTGCCAACCATAAATCCTTTAGCACGATGAAGACTACGGCATTGACTTTGCCTTTCTTCGAAGATTTTACTAATTATGATATCATTCCAGACACTTCAAAATGGCAGGACAGACAGGTGTATATCAATAATACAATGGCTGAAAATATGAAAAGCAGGGGTGTTGCAACATTTGATGCACTTAATCAATATGGTTTGCCATACGACCTCAGCAGCGCAACTGTGCTTCGGTATTCGGATAGCCTGACTTCCAAACCATTAGATTTAAGTACCTACTCTCCATCAGATAGTATTTATCTCAGTTTTGTATATCAACCGGGCGGTTTTGGTTTCACTCCCGAAAAGCAAGATTCACTGATGCTTTTTTTTAAATCCAAAATAAGTAGCAGCTGGATAAAAGTTTGGGGTAAAAGCGATTCTGTTTTGCAGGATTTTAAAATAGTGATGGCAAAAATTGCTGATACTAATTTTTTGCATAGTGACTTCCAGTTTCGTTTTATCAATAAAGCATCATTGGGTATTAATGACGATGTGTGGAACCTGGATTATATCAAAATTGATGCCGGCAGAAATTTGTTTGACACTCTAATACAGGATGTTGCTTATACCCAAAACCCAAGTTCAATTCTAAGTGACTATTCCTCTATGCCCTACAGGCAATACCTGGCTGCAGGTAGTTCTGAACGGGCTTCAACCTTTAAAAGCGTCATTAAGAATAATTTCCAGACCAGCCAGAATGTTTCAAATTTTGGTTATGAAGCCAGAGAGCAAGTTTCAGGAACCGGCCTTTCGTCCGGAGCAGATGTCAACCGGAATATTCCTGCTCTCAAAACATCGGATATAGTTTTTAACACTTACAGCACAAGTCCGTCTGCCGGATATTACGACAAAGTGGTTTTCGAAAATAAATATTATTTACAAGCCCCAGCAGGAGATGCAAGTAAAGTGAATGACACGGCAATGGGTTCCCAGATTTTTGACAATTACCTGGCCTATGATGACGGAACTGCAGAAATGAGCTATTACCTCAATCTTTTCCCTACCCTTCCCGGTAAAATTGCAATTGAACACCACCTGAATCAGGCAGATACTTTGCGTGGAATGGCCATTTACTTTGGTCGTCAGGTGCCTTTGGCCTCGTATAAATATTTTTCAGGCGTTGTCTACAAATCTATCGCTTACGGCAGCTCAGCATCAGATAATATTATTTATCAGATTGATAATTTACAACCCAAATATATCGACACGATTAATCATTTCTGGATTTACAAATTTGACAAACCTGTCCCAATGCCATCCGGCACATTCTACATTGGCACCATTCAGCCGGCTTTAAGTGGCAGCGACAGCTTGTATTTTGGATTGGACAGAAACCGGACAAGCAGCAATCATGCTTATTTTAATGTACTCAACTCCTGGTCTCCATCTTTGGTTAGTGGAGCAATAATGATACGCCCAATATTGGGCCAGCCTATTTCCGGCTCTGAAATTAAAGAAGTTGCCAGCGCACAATTTTATAACTATAGCATTGCCCCAAATCCGGCATTTGACAGGGTACAAATAACCTTGAACAAAACTCCATACAATAGCCATTATTCTATCTCAAACTTATGGGGACAAACTTTGCAAGAAGGTCTGATGACCAGCTCAAAACAGGAAATCAATATTTCAGAATTGCCAAACGGAGTTTATTTTATGCATCTCGAAAATGATGGCAAACAATACCCGGTACAAAAATTTATTAAACAATAAAAAGTAAAAAGAATGAAAGACATTTCTGTTCAGGAATTAAAAAAACTAATGGATGATGATGGCACTTTAAACATCATTGATGTGAGAGAGCCTGACGAACACGCTGAATTTAATATAGGAGGAATTTTGCTGCCATTGGGCAAAATAATGTCCTTTCAACTGGAGGATGTAGAAGAGTTGAAAGATCAGGAAGTTTATGTTTATTGCCGTTCGGGCAAAAGAAGCATGCAGGCATGTATGGTATTGGAGCAAGCCGGCTTCGAACACGTCAATAATGTCAATGGTGGGATATTGGCCTGGCAAGAGCAGATTGGCTGATTATAACATCAACACTTATTTAAAGGGTAATTATTCTTCGTAATAATTACCCTTTTTGTTTCAGATAGCGACCATTATTACTAAGGATATTCTAAAAAGAAAATTCACTTACCTACTGTGCAGGATTAAGATTTCCTTTGTCCGGTATTAAACTAAACAGATTCACTAAGGTCTTACTGGCTTGAAACAATATTTTATGAACCTTGATAATAGTATTCGGTACTTATTTTTTATTACGCTGCTGGCTTGCTGCTTTTCAATTCAATCAGCAAAGGCACAGACTTACAAGGTTTCAGGGACATTTTCAGACAGTAGTGATAAAGAACCGATTTTAGGTGTTTCTGTTATTTTAACAAATACAACAGATACAAGTGTAAAATTTGGCACAGGTTCTGATTTTGACGGAAGTTTTCTGATTGAAAATGTACCGATTGGCAATTACAATCTGCGGGCAACTTATTTAGGATATTCAGTTTTCAGGAAATCTGTTACAGTTAATAATGATAATGTCGCACTTGGAGAATTAAATCTGAGCCGAACCTCTACTTCTCTTAATACGGTAGTTATAGCCGGCACGCTGGCTCGTTCCCAGCAAAGCGGTGACACAACATCTTTCAATGCAGGAGCATACAAAACAAACCCAGATGCCACTGCCGAAGACTTGTTAAACAAAATGCCGGGAGTCAGTACCAGCGATGGCACACTAAAAGTGAATGGAGAACAGGTGAAGAAAATATTTATTGACGGGAAAGAGTTTTTTGGTGACGACCCTAATGCTGCAATAAAAAATTTGCCATCCGAAATTATTGAGAAAATACAGGTTTATGACCGGGCAAGTGATCAATCTCAGTTTACGGGTTTTGATGACGGCAACAGTGAGAAGTCGATTAATATCCAAACCAAGAAAGGAATGAACAATGGTATGTTTGGAAAGGTAAGCGGCGGATATGGAGCCGATGAAAGCAGCAAAGACAGTCGTTACACTTTTGGAGGAAATCTAAATTATTTCAAAGGAGACAGAAGGATTTCGATAGTTGGACTGGCAAACAACATCAACCAGCAAAATTTCAGTGCGGATGATTTATTGGGTGTATCCTCATCTTCGAGCGCAGGAAACCGTGGCCGTGGAGGAGCGCGCGGCGGGCGCGGCGGAGGCGGCGATGATGCCTCATCGAATTTTATGGTGAATAATCAGGGTGGTATTACACAAACTCAATCCGGAGGACTGAACTACAGTGACAACTGGAACAAAAAACTGAAGGTAACGGGTAGCTACTTTTTCAACAGGGCCGAAAATACAAATCAGACAGAACTATCCCGCACTTATACTCTACAAAACAAGGACAGCAGCCTTGTATACACCGAAAATAATCTCAGTCAGAGTACCAACACGAATCACAGAATCAACTTCAGGGCAGAATGGAATATTGATAGTAACAATTCGATTTTTCTGACACCTAAAATAAGCTATCAACAAAATGAAACACAGAAAAATCTGACCGGCTCAAACCTGATTAATGATGGTATAGAGGCAAGTAGTTTAAATAACAAGACCTTCAACAATTCTGAAGGGTATAATTTTTCCAATTCATTATTATACCGACATAAATTCCGCAAACAGGGACGCACTATTTCAGCGAATTTTGATACGCGAATCAACAGCAGAACCGGTGATGGAAGTTTATATTCATTGAACGATTATGTTGATACCAGTATCCTTACTGACCAAAAATATAACCTGAACAGTGAAGGAACCACCTTGGGTGTGAACCTGCAATACACCGAACCTTTATCCAAAAAAACACAGTTACAGCTATCCTACAACCCATCCTTCAATCACAATGAATCCGGCAGAAATACCTTTAACAAAGCGAGTGGAGGCGATTACACCAATCTCGACAGCGCTTTAAGCAACCAGTTTTCAAATGATTATTCTTACCAGAAAGGAGGAGCAGGCATACGTTATAATACTGAAAAAGTCAGCTTCAATACCGCTGTAAATGCACAAAGCGCCAATCTGAAAGGGACACAAATTTTCCCGCAAAATCTTGAGATTAACCGAACCTTCACCAATGTTTTGCCACAGGCAATGATGAATATAAAGTTCACGAAAACAGAAAACCTGCGTTTATTCTACCGTACAAATACAAATGCTCCGAGTATCTCTCAATTGCAGAATGTAATCGACAACAGCAATCCGCTGCAATTGAGAATGGGTAATCCAAACCTTCAGCAGGATTACACGCATTCTGTAAATCTTCGATACGGAAAGACAATGGCCGGAAAAGGAAACGGAATTTTCCTTTTTGCAAATGCAACTTTTACTAACAATTATATTGGTAACAGCACGCAGGTGCAAGGCGATGGAGTGCAAATAACGATGCCCGTCAACCTGGATGGATATATGCGCACCAATGCATTTGCCACCTACAGCTTACCCGTAAAAAAACTAAAAAGCAACCTGAACTTTAATGCCGGAATCAATTATTCAAAAACGCCATCCTTAATCAATAATATCGCCAACAACAATAAAAACTATGCCGTAAATGGAGGATTGGTAATAGGCTCAAATATTTCAGAAAATATTGACTTTACTATTTCTTACAGCGGGGCGTATAATATCGCTCACAATACGGCGCAGCCACAATCTGATTTTAAGTATTTTTCACAAACAAGCTCTTTAAAATTCAACTGGATTTTTCTGAAAGGCTTTGTGTTCAATACCAATCTTAACCATACACTGTATAGCGGACTGGGCGAAGGTTTCAATCAAAATTATTTATTATGGAATGCCTCACTCGGTTACAAATTCCTGAAAAACAAAGCGCTTCAGGTAGACATTTATGCCTTCGACATCCTCAACCAAAACAACAGTATCAGCAGAACAATCAATGATTATTATGTTGAAGATACAAGGACCACCGTTTTGCAACGCTACCTGATGTTGAAACTTACTTACACGCTTCGTGCGTTTAAATCTGCCAAAGATGACAAACCTGTGGATTTTGGAGCCCCTGGTGGAAGTGGTGGCGGAGATGGAAGGAGAATGGGCAGACCGGAAGGTGGGCGGTTTTAAATCAGAATTTTACCACATTTCGTTTTGACCGTTTTCCCCAATGATATTGATGGGTCCAGTAAGAAATTTTTTGTGACAGAATGCCAAAGCCTGCACCAAATAATACGTCATTGATGTAATGCTTATTGTTGGCAATACGCATAGCCCCAACTGTTGCAGCAACTGTATAGGAAGCGTATGGCATCCAGGGATATTTATCTTTATACTCAGTGCTCAAAAATGTTGCCGCCAAAAAAGCCTGAGCGGTATGGCTGGACGGGAAGGAACGAAAATTGCTGCCATCGGGACGATTTTCTTTGGTAATATTTTTCAATAAATACACACCACCAACCATCATTATTTCTGCTTTGCAAAGAATAACAGTCCGGTTTATTAAATCTGTTCTTGAAGGAACGCCGCATAAATCCAAACCATAAGCAACTAAGATAGGAGAAAAAGCAAGAGCCGCATCAGTATGCTCAGGCAAATCAGAAAGACTCTTCCAACTAACTGCGTCAGTAAGTCCTTCTTTCATTCCGGCAGAAAAAATCAGGGAAGTGCCCATCAGTAAAACGGGTGCAATAAGCTGCGGATGAGAGTAACTGAGTTTTTTATTTTGATACGATACAGAATCCTGAGCCTGCAAACGAATGCAGCCCAAGAGCATCAAAAACAATAAACACATATTAATTCTGCAACGAATAATGGACACGCTTCAACTCATTAAAAGGTTAGAAAAAATGAAAGGTGCTTCATTTCCTAAACAAACTAAATGAACCCGATTAGTGACTATATACTTTGGCGGCAGACATTTCGCGGACGGCCTCGATAATTCCTTTGGTATCATAGCCACATTCGCGATGAAGTTCCTCTGGTTTGCCATGCTCCACTACCCTGTCAGGTATGCCCAGCATTTTAATAGTTGGATGATAATGATGAGCATTCATAAATTCCAACACGGCACTGCCAAATCCACCAACAATCGTTCCGTCTTCCACAGTAATTACTTTTGAATAACGCTGCCCTATTTCGTGCAGCATTTCTTCATCCAGTGGTTTCACAAAACGCATATCATAATGAGCCGGGCGAAGATCATCAGTCAATAATGTGCGGCAGGCATTTACTGCAAAATTACCAACGTGTCCGATGGTCAAAATGGCAACATCTTCACCATCCTGAATTCTACGCCCTTTGCCGATTTCTATTTTTTCCATGGGTACGCGCCATTCGGGCATCACACCCTGTCCGCGCGGATAACGGATAGAAAAAGGATGTACATTTTCCGGTAATTGTGCGGTGTACATCAGATGGCGCAATTCTGCTTCGTCCATCGGTGCACTCACAATCATATTGGGAATACAGCGCATGTACGCCAGGTCATAGGCGCCGTGATGTGTTCCGCCATCATCGCCTACCACTCCACCTCTGTCGAGACAGAAGATTACCGGAAGGTTCTGGATGGCAACGTCGTGAATCACCATATCATAAGCACGCTGCATAAACGAACTGTAAATATTACAGAACACTTTCATTCCTTGGGTGGCCAAACCAGCGCTAAG
>DLGS01000231.1 GCA_002482815.1 Bacteroidetes bacterium UBA7688 | reverse complement strand
GTAGACGTAAACTTTTAGGTTGGGAAACGTAAAACGTTTAGGTTGGGGGAGGTAAACCCTTTAGGTTGAGGGACGTAAACTGTTTAGGTTGGGGAACATAAACCGTTTAGGTTGGTAGACGTAAACTTTTAGGTTGGGGGACGTATCCTGGATACGGCAGGGGCCTCACAAGATACCTGAGTGTTCCTGAAAAATCTACTTGCAGCACTTCAAACCTTCCAAAATAATCTGATTTAGAAGATTGATAATCTTTTTTCCATTCATGTAAAATAAAAATAAGCAGAACACTAGGATTCAAAATTCTCTTTTATTACGTTTGCCCAAATTTTAAAAACACTATGAAAAAATTTATCCTTTTGGCTCTATTTGCGGGCTCAATGTCACTGACTTCTTGTATCAAACTGACAACATGCGATTGCTACACCGGTAAAACACTAAAAGTAAACGGCAACGATGCCAGCACCATCCGCGCAAACTGCGAAGCACAATCGGGCGGAGACTGCACGTACTAATTACCACTACTTTGTATTAGAAAAGGAACTTTTGGTTCGGTTTCTGATATGGACACTAAAAAAGGAGTTACGATTATTCGTAGCTCCTTTTTTTATGCCGGCAGTTTAATTTTTTTAAAAAAACAGGGCACCCAATTGAACGAAAACAAAGTTGAAGGGTATTAAGGATTGTTCTCTCATCCCCAAAGCCCTTATCTCCAAATGTACAAACCATTTTTATCGCTCTTTATTTTACTGGTATACCCCATCCTTTTATTTGCCCAAAGTTCTGTTTCCTGCCGGGTAAAAGACAAAAACAACAACGCTATCCCGGGAGCCACCATTAATTTGTTGCAGGCAGACAGCAGCATTATCATTTCAACCTTTTCGGATAAAAACGGATTTGAACGATTAGCTGCCTTTTGTTTGAATGTGCCCCTGCTCTTCTTTTACTATTCAAAAGGAATAACGGTTTGTTGTTGCAATCCCTCTTGGAGTATTGGGTGTGCGGATTATTCTTTCCTTACAGCTGAATCCCATTATTTTCCTTTACCCTATTGCAATGCACGAATCAAATTATACAAGCTCCAAAAAATGACCATTGATCCGGTGGCAAAAAACATTACTTTTCTGGGTAATTTACCAGCCAGTCTCGCTGCCAAAGGTGCAGCAAGGACACCTCCAATGACAAGTCCTGAAATGATAGTCCAATGACCTATACCCACCATGGCAAAAAAAGTAACAGCACTGGAGAAGGTCACAAAAAACTCGGTAAGACTTACCGTGCCTATCACGAAACGGGGCGTTTTTCCTTTAGAAATTAAGGTGCTCGAAACTAAAGGCCCCCAACCACCACCACCAAACGAATCTAAAAAACCGCCACAAGCTGCAAGCCATCCGGCTCTTTTTACTTTTTGGCTTCGCTGCTTTTTTTTAAAAGCATAATTCAAAATTCGAAGGCCTAGTAGAAAGGTATACAGCGCTAAAGCGGGCTTAACTATCAAAGCATACCTACTGCCTAGATATGACAAGAGTATTGCACCCAATACGGCACCGGCTATGCCGGGTATTACCAAAACAAAAAATAATTTCTTGTTGATGTTGCCAAATTTATAATGGCTCAATCCTGCTGCTCCCGTTGAAAAAATTTCTGCGGTATGAATACTACTGCTAATGGCAGGTAATGAAATGCCGCTATTGAGTAAAACGGTAGTACAAGTGACCCCATAACCCATGCCCAATAAACCGTCAATCATTTGCGCAATAAAACCTGTAATCATCATTATATAAAAAGAGTGATCAATACCCTTTAAAAAAGAAACAGACACCGGAACAATTGACTGAACTTTCTCCGGTCCGAAATAATACAAAACGAACAACGCTGCAAGGCAAGTAAACAGTATTAACCATGAAACCAGCTTCCAATCCGACTTTTGGGTTTTATTTTTTTTTAAAAGACCTTTTGTTATCCTATTCAGGTATTTTACTTTATAGGCAAAATCACCTTTAAGTTGCGAGCGCAGTTGTTCCATATTTTTCAGCGATTGGTCCAGTTCTTCAGGGAGATTTTCATTCAAAAACTCTTTGAGCCGTTTGGCAATAGTCGGGGACTTGCCATTAGTGGATATCGCAATTTTCAGATGGCCTTTCTGAACAATAGAGCCTAAATAAAAATCGCACAAATCAGGCGTATCTGCCACATTGGTTAATAGGTTTCTCGACTTCGCCATTGCTCTTATTTCAGCACTTACCTCCTTATCATCCACCGCAATAATGACCCAATCAATACCCTCTAAATCATCATAATGAAAATCCCTTTCTTCGAGCATAATGTTGGGATAATCAGCCGCCACATCTTTAATTTTCTGCTGGATAAAAATAGCCACAACTTTTACTGAAGTCGTAGAATTATTGAGAAGAACGGCGTTGAGTTTTTCAAAACCTACATTCCCGCCACCAACTATTAAAAGTTTCAGCTGAGCAGTTTTTAAAAAAATGGGGAACAATAAATTTTTGTCTTCTTGTGGTGATTCTATTGGTGCGTAATTTGCAACTAACTGATTCATATTTCTGGATTGGGGATTGTTCAAAGACAACAGTTATATGATAGACCCTTGCAATGATCACAGAACATCATGGATACCGGGAAACTAATAGTCTTTGGGATATTTAATGCTAATGATTACCGACTATATCTTATTGTTAAGCCATAAGTAACAGGATCGCCTATAACACCTGCATAGAGACCAGCGTTACCACTTGCAGGAAGTAATTGTTCAAAATAGTTTTGATTTAGAATATTTCTACCCCATACAAAAATGGCGAAGCCATGTGATGCCTTAAATCCTACTCTGGCGTTGAATAATCCGTAGCCGCTAATATTTAGATATTTTGATGGCGATGGACTAGATGAAAATGATGAACGATAGGAACCGTCAACTGCTAAAAAAAATCTCCCCTGTAACCCAATTAAATTTCCTTTTAATGAAACTTCTGCACCGAATGAACCGGCCCATTTAGAAATTCCCGGTAAATCTCCGCCTGAAATATCTTTAAATGCAGATTGAACACTTGTGGTTCCTGATAGTACAGTAGCACCAGTTTCTTCTAAAGGCAGAGGCGCGTTGGTAAATTTTACATATTTGCCTTCCGTATAAGTTACAGCACCATATAAAGAGAATGACTTGCTTATTCTAATATTACCGTCCAATTCACCCCCTCTTACATTTACTTTTTCGGCGTTTGCCAGATAACCTCTGTTTACCCCTAATTCCGGCGATTGAACATTGGTTTGATAGTTTTTTATGTCCGTATTATACGCGGATAAATTAAGAGTAGTATTTTTAAATAAAGACGTTTTAACACCAAATTCAAAATGCCGCACTTCTTCCGGTTTAATAACAGCTAAGGTTAAATCGGGATTTCCATTTGCGTCTGTTGGTAACCCTCCTACGTTTACACCTGCAGGTTTAAAGCTGTTAGCATAAGTGGAAAATAAATTAATTCTATTGCCTGGTTTATAGGCCACAGTAAGCTGGCCGGATAAATTATTTTCGTTAACGCTAATATCAAATTCTGACGCGCTATAGGTACCATTTTTTATGGCTAAAAGTGCTGCATTTGTTGTTTCTAAACCACCATATACTGATCTTTTATAAGATACATTTTTTCCGTCGTAGTTAAAGCGGATTCCCGGTAAAACATGCAATCCCTTAATAAGCTCCCAATCTGCCTGGGCAAAAACTGCTGCGCTCAATGAATTTATAGCGGAGTTTGTGTTCGCTCCATAGCCATCCAATAAACCCGGAGTTTTCCAGTTAGCACTGGTTGAACTTTGAGAAAAACGCCATTGGTCTTTACCTGATTCTTCTGTTCCATTCGTTTTTACTTCCTGCCCGATTGCATAAATACCAATTACTCCACTTAAACGAGAACTAAAGTGTCCGGCATATCTGATTTCTTGCGACCAATTCTGGTACCTAGAAGGGTTTTGAGATTTAGCAAGGGCTTGCAATCCGGTAAAATCTCTATCATTTGAAGGATCCCAGTTCCAGTAGCGCCATGCAGTGGTTGATGTTAAAGTTCCTTTTCCTAATTCGATATCAGCATTTAAGGATACACCGCCTGATTCATTCCCTGATTTCCATGGCACATCCGTGTCAATTTTGCGATCAAAGGCATTTGTACCCGGTAATGTGTAATTTAAATCTTTTGCTATGGCATCAAATTGCCGGTAAGAGGCCCGTTTCGTTGTTACAACTCCAGCCACAACCTGGGCATAACCATCTGGTTTTTGGCTGGATAAATCTCCGGCAAGGCTCACTGAAATTTTATTGGTTGGTTTCCACAAAAATTGAACTCTTTGCCCCTGATTATTTAGCGTATTTGTGTATTTGCCGGTTCTTACATTTTCAATAACGCCATCACGTTTCGTTCCGGAAAAAGACATACGAACAGCCAATTTTTTTGTAATCGGGCCTGTAACAGAAGCTTTAGCCTGAAGATAGCCATAGTTTCCAAAGCTTATTTCGGCATTAGCTCCGGGAGTAAAACTTGCTTTACGCGTGGTAATATTAAATGCTCCTGCAGTTGTGTTTTTTCCAAACAGGGTTCCTTGTGGTCCTCTTAAAACTTCTATTTGTTCTATATCAATAAAATCAAGTGTTGCCGCTGCAGGCCTTGCATAATATACACCATCAACATAAAATCCCACGCCGGGATCAAGGCCATCGTTTGTTAATCCAAAAGGAGAACCTAATCCCCGGATATTAATTCCTGTATTCCTTGGATTAGAAGAATACAATTGAACAGAAGGTACAATTTCCTTCACACGATTTACATTAAATGCCCCGGCATCATCGATGGTGGAGGCGCTTACCACTGTAATTGGGATGGGAACATCCTGGGCTATTTCTTTTCTCCGGCGAGAGGTAATGGTAATTTCATTTAAAATGGTGCTATAGTTTAGAACAACAGTTAGAGGTGTGGCTGGAACTTCAGTAATCTCTATCTCCTGTGTTTTATAACCGATTAGTTGAACTAATAAGATTATAGGAAAATTTTTGAACGTAGAAATTTCAAACTTTCCATTTTCATCGCTATATACAGCATTACTTGAACCTTTTACAACGACAATAGCATCAGTTAATGTTTGGTTTAAGCTATCCGTTACGGTACCGTTTATTTTGGTTTGTGCAAATGCTGACGTGTTTATGAAAAAAAGCGGTACCAGTATTTTATAAATGTTTTTCATCGTTTTACTGTTTTTTAATTTTTGAACTTTTTTGAGGTATTGACATAGGTTGCCCTTTGACTAAAAATGTATTTTTTAGACATCCACACCAGGTTATTGTGAAGTGTGGCTACTTGCCAGATAGAAGAAACTAATAAAACTTAAGGCAGAATAACTCTGCAGCAAAAATCTCCCAGTGTTTCACCACTGTTTCTTTCGATAGAATAGCGATAAAACAGGTGATCCAATTCAGTAAGCAAAGCCGATTCGTTTAGATTTTCTTTGAACAATTGGTTGACCCGAAGACCTGATCTATCTGCCCCCAAATACAAATTATACAAACCCAAGGCAGTTCCGACAAGCCCGATTTCTGCTGCATAAGGTCTGGCGCAACCATTGGAACAACCAGTCATGCGCATAATGATGTTTTCATTTTGCAGATTGTATTTCATAAGAAGTGGCTCTACTTTTGATATAAAAGCAGGCATATACCTTTGCGCTTCCGCTAATGCAAGCGGGCAAGTATTAAAGGAAACACAGGCCATTGCATTTTTCCGAATCTTAGATACAGACTCATTGTAGGATGAGACGCCATACTCTGCCAGTAGAGCATCCACATTGGCCTTGTTGCGCTCATCAATATCAACAAGAATCAAATTTTGATGGCAGGAAAAACGAACATTCGCAAGATTAGCTTCAGCAATTTTTAAAATGGCTGTTTTTAATTGAACAGAATCCGTATCGAAAATACGTCCGTTTTCAACAAATAAAGTGTGTCTCCAAAAACCATTATCCGCTTTATTCCATCCATACACATCCTCGCGCTGGGTAAACGTTACAGAGCGCTCCTCATCAAATTTGAAACCCAATCGTTTCTCTATTTCAGCCTTTAAAAAAGGGATTCCAAATTTCTCAACCGTGTATTTCAAACGGGATAATTTCCGGTCTTCTCTGTTTCCATAATCCCGTTGAACAGTAGCAATTTCATATACGGTCTTTAATGCTTTTTCCGTCCCTCTTACAAATCCAATAACAGAACCCATTTTTGGGTAAGTCGATTTATTTCCGTGGGTAGCACCCATACCACCGCCTATCGACACGTTGTAGCCGATGATCTTGTCTTCCTCCACAATAGCAATCAACCCCACATCATTGGTATAGACATCCACATCATTATTGGGTGGTATTGCTATGGCTACTTTAAACTTCCGGGGAAGGTATCTGTCCTCATAAAGCAAATCCTCTTCTACTCTTTCTGCGATCTTTTCTTCGTCCAGCCAAATCTCATAATAAGCTCTGGACTTGGGTTTCAGGTATTCACTGATACTATTGGCCAAGGCTCGCAACTCTGCCGCATGTGCGGATTTGATGGGATAGGAAGGCATTACAACGTTCCGGTTTACGTCTCCACAAGCTGCAATGGAATCCAGAATGTGCTGATTAAAGGCCTTAATGGTGGGCTTGATTTTTGATTTTAAAATGCCGTGTAATTGTATGGTTTGTCGCGTAGTTATTTTTATTACTCCACTTGCGTTGTCACCGGCAATTTTTTGCGAAGCCACCCATTGGGCAGCAGTTAAATAGCCGCCGGGTAATCTCAAACGAATCATATAAGAGTATAAGCGCTCCAACTTTTTTAAAGCTCTTTCCTCTCGCCTGTCCCGATCGTCTTGCTGATACATTCCGTGGAACTTTACCAGTATTTGATCGTCTTCGCGCAAGGCACCAGTATGCTCATCCAATAAGCTTTCTTTTAAAGTGCCACGCAAACCTTTACTGGCAACTTTAATTTTTTCTGTAACAGATAATTTCATTGTAAGATTTTTTTAAAAATTTAGTAGACATCCTTTAAGTAGCGCCCATTCTCTACCATGTCATTTAGATAAACAGTGCCTTCAGTTTCTGAAAAGCCCCCCTCTTTTTGGATAATTTCGAGCAATGCGTTTTCTACTGAAATACTCATCGGATCTTTTGTCCCACAGAGGTAAATGATTGCCCCATTATTTATCCAATCAAAAAGCTCGGTGGACTGTTCCAGCATTTTGTGCTGTACATAGATTTTTTCGACCTGATCTCTGGAAAAAGCGGCATTGAATTGATGAAGCAGGCCGGATGCAATCCAATCCTGTATTTCTGTTTGGTATAAAAAATCAGTTGAAAAATGAGGATTCCCAAAGAACAACCAATTACGACCGGAAGCTCCGGTAGCATCACGCTCATTTAAAAAAGAACGGAATGGTGCAATCCCTGTACCCGGACCAATCATAATGATGTCTTTCTCTTCTGAAGGAAGACGGAAATGTCGATTCTGCTTAACCTGAAATTCGATTGTTGCATCGGGACTCAATCGGGATAAAAAGGCAGAACATAAGCCATATCGTTCTTCATCATTAAACTTAAAAACATCCTTAGCGACAATCAAATGTATTTCATCAGGATGGGCATTTGGAGCAGATGCTATTGAATATTGCCTCGGAGAAATGGTTTCTAAAACATTAATCAGCTTACCAAAATCATCTGCACTTTGTAAGGGATGAATAGCTAATAAATCCACCAAAGACATCCTGCTTTCAGGAAGAGCAAAACCAAAAATTTCTCCAAACTTTTTCAATGTATGTTTTGACAGAAACTGGATGTTTAATTTGGTCAGTAGCAATTCCCGAATATTAAAAACCTCATTGCGATATTGAACGCTGCCCTGCTCATCCTGCTGTGTCAGTTTGATGATCTCATCCACAACTGCTGCACTATTATGCGCAATAATGGCAACAGAATCACCCGGTTGATAAGGCACATCCGCAGAAGAAATCTCTATATGATAGGTTTCCTTTTCAGATTGTACATCATTCAGGTTGATATTGTTAATCACAGTTCCTTTGTGCCATTCTTTTGAAATAACTTGGGGAGCATCAACTACCGGGGACCTTTCAGCAGAATGAGTAAGAGATAGATTGTCGAGTATTTGCAAAAAACCATTCTTAGCTTCCAGCTCATAATCGGTATCACATTTGATGACCTGGAAAACATTTGAAGCGCCTTTTTTCCGCAATAATTCGTCCAAATCCACACCTGCTTTACAAAACAAGGGGTAGGAAGAATCGCCCAATGCCACAACTGCAAATTTTAATCCTACCAGTCTTTCGTTAGCAGATTCAGTTAAGAAATCAAATAGCTTTTTAGCAGAAGCTGGTGCTTCCCCATCACCTTGCGTACTGATGACAACAAGCACAAAATCCTCTTTACTCAGTTGATGTAATGGGTATTGCTCTGCTGAAATTGCCTTAACAAGAATGCCTCTTTGTTTTGCAATTTGTAACAATTTATTGGACAATGATTTTGCATTGCCTGTTTCAGTAGCATATAGTATTGTGAGCTTTATTTTGGCTTCATTTATCGGCTGTAGCACCGGGTGATTTTTTGAAACGTCAATCGATCCCCCCTGATCTAACAAGGCAGTTAAATAACCATTCACCCATAATTGCTCTTCTCTGCTAATTTCTGCAATGAGTGATTTGAGGCTTATTGTTTTTTCGGAAAATTGCATTTGATTCTATTTTTAAATTAATAGCTATTCTGCTATGGTTTGAAACGTATGACCGAGTGTTCTGAAATATTTTTTTTGACTTCCGGAAGACAGGTTTTGCTCACGATGATAAAGCTGATGGAGCTGCACTACTTTGCCAATAATGATTAAGGAAGGTGAAAGAAATCCTTCTTGTATTTGACCATTTATTGCGTCATTTAAACTGTAAATAAATACCCGTTGATTAGGAGTTGTGGCTTGTTCTATCACAGCAATTTTATGTTCATCAGTCATTCCGCTTAGTTTTAACTCATGTGCAATTTTCGAAAGATTACTACCACTCATATAAAACACTAAAGTATCCTGAGAGTCTGTTAAAGATTTCCAATATTGGGCACTGAGATTACCCATTTTATATTGAGTCATAAAACGAACACCGGTAGCATAGCCACGAGCGGTTAAAGGTATCATTGCACTGCCTGAAGCACCGGAGGCCGCCGTGATTC
>DLGS01000371.1:1336-12682 GCA_002482815.1 Bacteroidetes bacterium UBA7688 | reverse complement strand
TTTCATCTTCATTTTAGAGGAATCAGACTTCATATCCATGCCTTTCATTCCGTCCATCTTCATTTGATTCATCCCCATTTTTCCTTCCATTCCATTAACGGTTTCCTCTAACATTCCCGCTTTCTTCAATTTATCGTTCTTAACGGCACTCATTTGCATCCCTTTCATTCCCATCATCATCTGACTCATGCTATGCATAATCCTGAAATAATTCAATTTTGGAATATCTGGAGCTTTATGTAAAGTGCCAGTCCCGAAGAAAGTAGAAACCTGTCCAGAAACATCATGCGGGGTTGCTCTAAATTCATATTTTCCGTCTTTTGGAATGGTAATCAAAATATCGTAAGTTTCCGCAACGCCAATCAATAATTTATCGACTTTTACGGGCTCTATCTCTAAACCATCGGCCGCAACAACGGTCATCTGTCCACCAGCAAATTGTGCCCAAAAGTAGGATGAGGCCGAACCGTCAATAATTCTCAATCGCACTGTTTCTCCGGCTTTATAAGCCTTTTGTTCTACATCCTCTTTCCCATTGATAAAAAACTTGTCATACTTGATGTCGCTTATATCCATTGCCGGCATTCGCATCCATTCCATCATCAGCTTATCGCCACCATACCCTTTAAGTAAAGCTTCGCCGTAACTTTGAACAGCACCCTTTTTAATCCCAAAATAATCGCTACCACGTTTTAGCATTCGCAGTACATTTTTTGGATTTTGGTTGGTCCAATCGGATAGCACTAGAACCTTGTCCGGATATTGGTCAATTTTTTTGGTCTTGTTTTGAGCCTCAATGACTAACGAACCAAATAATCCGGCTTGCTCTTGCAGTTTAGTATGTGAATGATACCAATAGGTACCAGTTTGGCGTAAAGGAAATATGAAATCATGCGTTTGCCCGGGCATTATTGGCGCAGTTTCTAAATAGGGAACACCATCGAATTTATTTGGGAGCAGTAAACCATGCCAGTGCACCGAGGTTTCATCTTTCATTTTATTATGGACATGAATAACTGCGGTGTCGCCCTCTGTAAAGCGGATAGTTGGACCCGGTATTTGTCCATTTATGGCTTGAGCTTTTACAGTTTTACCCGTAAAATTCACTAAAGTGTCGGTGATATAAAGATCATAGACTACTCTTTTTCCTGGGTTAATAAAATGATCATCTGGTACGGCACTGTAACTTTTAATTTTTTGTTGGGCAAATACAGTAAAGCTCCCAAACAGGATAAATAAAAAAGGAAATATCTTTTTCATATTGATTTATGATAATTAGAAATTAAGAAATGTGTAAAGGGAAATATCCCTGATGGTAACGAAAGGTTTTCGTTTGATTGGAAAAACTAGAAACCGCTAATTCCTGAAGTTTTGCAGGTAAAGATAAACTCCTCGTTTAAAATAGGAGCTTACAAAAAGACGATAAATAGGAATAGAATCTAAATCATTTACGGTCTTTGCCTGAAAAAAATTTTGTAAGGAAATAAAATATAATGGAACTAATTTCGCTATGACTGTAACTTCAGCGATATTGGTTTTTTCTATAATTTGGGTATTTACTGTATTCGCTATTGTATGGTTTTGGCAACAGAGATCCACATCGTTTAATGAGGATTTGCAAGCTTGAGCGATTGAAACCAGACTTTTCTCCATTCCGCAACCAGCGTCAGCTTCTGATAAAGAAAATCCACTAATATTTCCTCCACACACATGTACGAAGAGATTTATACCCGATGAAGTATAGCAGATCATCAGCGATAAAATTAAAATGGTTATGTTTTTAGCTGTTTTCAAATTATTATCGATAAACCTAACAACAACTTTTACGCCAAACAACACCGATGGTTTAAGTTAGAACAAACCAAATCATGCATATTTTTCTCGAAATCCTGTAATATTTCAGGCATCCATCTGATCTATCTTTGTATATCAATTACAACAAAATGGATAAAATAGAAAATATAGAAACGCTTTCGCTCCCAGTATTAGGGATGACCTGTGCTGCCTGTGCAGCCAGTGTGGAGAGTATGATTTCCTCACAAAGTGGAGTTGACAATGCAGAAGTAAACTACGCCACCCAATCTGTTAAAGTTGCTTACCATCCCGACCAAATACAGCCATCTGATTTTCAAAAAGTGCTTCAGGGAATTGGCTACGATTTGATATTGGATGCCGAAAGCGGTAAAGAGAAACAGGAAGAAGTACAACGCAACAATTACGAGACACTCAAAAAGCGCATCATCGCGGCAGCGATTTTAACTTTACCAGTAGTCATCATAGGTATGTTTTTCATGGACATGAAATGGGGGAACTATTATATGTGGGCTTTAACCACACCCGTTTTGTTTGTGTTTGGCAAAAGCTTTTTTATTGGTGCTTTTAAGCAAGCTCGCCACGGCAGGGCTAATATGGACACTTTAGTTGCCTTAAGTACGGGTATTGCCTACCTGTTTAGTGTGTTTAATACTTTAAATCCTGAGTTTTGGCATCGCCGTGGTTTGCCTCCACATGTTTATTTTGAAGCTGCTGCCGTGGTCATTGTGTTTATTATGCTGGGCAAGCTATTGGAAGAGCGGGCAAAATCCAACACCTCTTCTGCCATAAAAAAACTGATAGGTCTGCAACCTAAAACGGTGCTGGTTATTACCGAGGGTGGCGAAAAAGAAATACCCATTTCAGATGTTCATATCAACGATCAGCTATTGGTACGCTCCGGAGAAAAAATCCCGGTAGATGGAGAGGTTTATCAGGGCAGTTCTTACGTGGATGAAAGCATGATTTCCGGAGAGCCTGTGGCTGTCGCAAAAAACAAGGGCGACAAAGTTTTCGCAGGCACCATCAATCAAAAAGGAAGCTTCCGTTTTACTGCCGAAAAAGTAGGCGGAGAAACGATGCTTGCACAGATTATTAAAATGGTACAGGATGCGCAAGGCTCAAAAGCTCCCGTACAAAAACTGGTGGATAAAATTGCTGGGATATTTGTTCCTATCGTGATGGGTATTGCTTTGCTTACACTGTTGACTTGGGTGTTGGTTGGTGGAGAAAATGCCTTTACGCATGGTTTGCTTGCTATGGTAACCGTATTGGTAATTGCCTGCCCATGTGCCTTAGGACTTGCCACACCTACCGCAATTATGGTAGGTATTGGCAAAGGTGCAGAAAACGGCATCCTAATTAAAGATGCGGAAGCATTGGAATCGGGACATAAAGTAAATGCAGTGGTGCTTGATAAAACAGGAACACTAACTAAAGGTACGCCCGAAGTAACAGAAATGATCTGGTTGGAAGATTCTCAAAATAACCAGCAAATGCTGACGAAGATATTTTTCAGTTTGGAACAGCAATCCGAACATCCGCTCGCGGAAGCTATTGTTAAACATTTGAAAGCTGAAAGCAATGCTGCACTACAGGTAAGCGAATTTGAAAGTTTGACTGGCAAAGGTGTAAGAGCAGTTTATGATGGACAAACTTATTGGGCGGGCAGTCATAAAATTTTGAAAGACTTACAAATTGTTGTACCCGAAGCTTTACAAAATAAAGTAGATGCCTTACAACAACAAGCTAAAACGGTCATCTATTTTACAAACGAAATTCAGGTACTTGCCATTGTTGCTATAGCCGATCAAATTAAACAAGGTTCTGCAAAAGCGGTACAAGAATTACTACACCAAGGCATAGCGGTATATATGCTCACGGGCGACAATCAGCAAACGGCAGCTGCGGTTGCTAAACAAGTAGGAATTGCAGAGTTCAAAGCAGAAGTATTACCATCTGACAAGGCGGATTTTGTTCTAGAGCTACAAAAGCAAGGTAAGGTTGTAGCCATGATTGGCGATGGAATTAACGATAGCCAAGCATTGGCACAGGCTGATGTTTCCATTGCGATGGGAAAAGGTTCTGATATAGCGATTGACGTCGCCAAAATTACATTGGTGTCTTCAGATTTGATGCAGGTGCCAAAAGCGATACGTTTATCCCGACTTACGGTCCGCACCATAAGACAAAACTTATTTTGGGCCTTCATTTATAACCTAATTGGTATCCCCATTGCGGCTGGTATTTTGTATCCGATAAATGGATTTTTACTGAACCCGATGATTGCCGGAGCTGCAATGGCGCTAAGCTCAGTATCCGTAGTTAGCAACAGTCTTCGATTAAAATTTTACAAATTAATTTAACAATCAAAAAAACAAATAATCATGGAAACATTAAAATTTAAAACCAATATTAAATGTGGCGGATGTATAAATGCAGTAACTCCTCACTTAAATAACCTTTCTGGTGTGGATAAATGGGAAGTTGACACCCAGAACCCAGATAAGGTATTGACCGTAGAGAGTGGGACCGGTCTAGAAAGTCAAAAAGTTATTGATACCCTTAAAGGTGCAGGATACACGGCAGAAAAACTATAGTTAAACCCATTTTTTCAGCAAACATCATGTTGGCATTCGGCGTGATGTTTGCTTTGTTTAAACGATTTCTTGTAAATTAGATTTTGCTTGCGAACGGTGCCTTTTGACCATAGCATATTTTTAAGGTCGTCATCATCCTTGCTTATTTTACGCTAATTATCTTACAAATAGAATGTTATTACATATAAAAAACATGGTTTGTGATCGTTGCATTCTTGTTGTTAAGCAACAATTAGAGCACATGGATTTACAAGTCGCGGAAATCTCGTTGGGTACGGCAGTTGTTTCTCCTGATCCTTCAGAAAGTAAGTTAAGTGAAATTGCTTCATCGCTCAATATACTCGGATTTGAGTTGATGGAAAAGGATAAAGACAAGCTGATTGAGCGCATGCGTAATGTAATTATAGAACTTATACACCATTCAGATTTGCCAGAGCTACATGTCAACTTTAGCCAAGCACTTACCGAGCGGTTGCATAAAGATTACAGCTATTTGAGTCGTCTGTTTTCGGATAGCGAAGGCATTACCGTAGAAAAATTTATCATTCAACAAAAGATTGAGAAAGTAAAAGAACTCCTGCAATACGGCGAACTCAACCTTAATGAAATTGCTTGGAAAATGGGCTATAGCAGTAATTCGCACCTTTCTAATCAATTTAAAACAGTTACGGGGCAATCCCCGAGGAAGTTTAAGGCTACAGAGGTCAATAAACGTAAACCCTTGGATAAAGTATAAGATTTTTTTCTCCGATTATTATTAGGGCAACCTGCTCTCGTCGGAGCATATAATTGGTTATTTCAAATAACATAAATAAATATTTACCTATTTTAAACAAGTAAAATTATGACAAATCAAAAAATCAAAGAATGTATTGACGCCTGTTTGGCCTGTATGGTGGCGTGTAATCACTGTTCAACAGAATGTTTAAAAGAAGACGATGTTAAAATGATGGCTAAATGCATCCAATCAGATATGGAATGTGCTGCCTTATGTCGTTCTGCTGCCGAGTTGATGAGTTTGGGCAGCAATTACAGTAACGAATTATGTAAAATTTGTGCCGATGCTTGTAATGCCTGTGCGGATGAGTGCGAAAAACACGCCGCAATGGGCATGGAACATTGTAAAGAGTGTGCTGAAGCTTGTCGTAGATGTGTTGAGGCTTGCGAGCAAATGGCAAAAGTTGCTTAAAATGTTTGATGATGATTGTCTGCCGTTTTCTTGCAGACAATCATCTTTTGTTCCCCAATATAATTTTAAACCTCCCAGTATATGCAGAGTTTGTCATTTTCAATCGTCATGATTCCTTTGATAGCTATATCATTGATCATTCTGTTTTATGTTATTTTACTGCGAAAGACTACTCAAAAAAAGATTTTTAAACGCTATGTGCTTACCATAATATTAGCTGCATTTCTGCTGAATGCTATTTGGGAGATTTTGCAGATTCCTTTGTATGTAGAAGGAGTATATACATGGAGCCACATTCTTTTTTGCTTATTAGCTTCGGTAGCGGATGCTATAATGGTATTACTGATTTATTTTGGATTTGGTATGATTTATAAAAATGCTCTTTGGATACAAAACCTAAACCCAAGCAGAGTTGCTTTTTTAGTTTTGGCAGGCGGAATAGGTGCAGTCCTGGCAGAGACTAGGCATTTATCAATTGGCACTTGGAGCTATGCCGAAAGTATGCCTAAAATCCCGGTTGTAAATGTGGGACTTTCCCCGGTTCTGCAGTTTATGATTTTGCCATTGCTTATTTATTGGGTGGCTTTTAAAGTGATAGGGCGTGGTAGCAATATTTCCGAACAAAAACCTTTTTTTTAGCNNGTGCATTAGATATAACAAAACTGTATTATCTGGTAATAAAAACCATACTGAATTATCCTTACTTGTGTTATCAGTTAATTCAAAAAATATTGCTTTTTCAATAGATTTCCCTATCGGAAATAATAACCTTTTTTTTTCATACTAAAGCCTTGTGTTTATTTATTCGGATACGAGTTAGAACAATTTATTTAGTTTCAAATATTCGAATTCTGCCATTCAAGAATAAGGAAATAAACGGAAAGTGAGTTATTTCTTATAAGCCAACAACCTTAAACCATTAAACACTACAACTAACGTTGAGCCTTCGTGGGCTATAACAGCTGGGCCAATTGTAGCAATTCCCAAAATAGTTAAGGGAAGTAGAATAGCTACTACGCTCATACTTACCCAAAGATTTTGTTTGATGATTTTTCTTGATTGACGGCTTAATGCAATTGCAAATGGAAGATTATCGAGTCTGTCAGCCATCAAGGCAATATCTGCTGTTTCTAGTGCTACATCAGAACCAGCAGCGCCCATGGCGATCCCTACAGTGCTTTTTGCCATTGCCGGCGCATCATTTACACCATCGCCTACCATCGCTACTTTCTTTTCCTGTTGAATCAGTTTTTCAATTGCGTCAACTTTTTCTTCTGGGAGTAGGCTTCCCCATGCATCGGTAATACCTGTTAGCTTGGCTACTGCATCAGCAACTTTTTGGTTATCACCTGTAAGCATCACCATTTTTTTGATACCCAATCTTTTGAGCTCCTCTAGGGTTGCTTTCGCATTGTCTCTTGGCGTGTCCATGAGGGCAATCAGCCCGATAAAGGTTTTATCTTGTTGGATAATCATGGTGGTGTTACCCTCGCTCTCTAATTTCTCTACTTCTTTCAGTACTTCATCAGGTAGGGTTTTAAACAGCTTTTTATTTCCGATTGTAATTTGAGTGTTATTGAGTTTTGCCTTTACTCCATGCCCCGTAACCGATTCGAGGTTTTGTGCCTTAGGAATTTCAGCATCTTTTAACCTCTCTTTACCATCTTTAACCACAGCAGCCGCTAAAGGGTGGTCGCTCAGCTTTTCGACAGCAATTGCTATTTTCAAGACGTCTTCTTCAGAAGTATTATTGAAACCTTTTACCGCAGTTAATTTCGGTTTTCCTTCTGTTATGGTTCCGGTTTTGTCAAAAGCTATGGCAGTTAATTCTCCCAATTCTTCCAATGGTCCGCCACCTTTTATCAACACCCCATCTTTCGCCGCCCTTGCTATACCGCTCAATACTGCACTTGGTGTAGATATAGCCAAAGCACAAGGGCTTGCTGCTACTAAAACTGACATTGCCCTATAAAAGCTGTCAGAAAAACTTTCATCTATCACTAAAAATGCAAATAACAGAAGTACCACCAAACCCAATACTGAAGGTACATAATACTTCTGCAATTTATCAGTAAACAGTTGCGTTGGAGATTTTTGGGCATCAGTATCATTAACCAGCTTAACCAATCTGGCAAGGGTAGAATCCTTCGCTACTTTAAGCACCTTAATTTCAAGCACCTGAGATCCATTTATTGAGCCGGCAAAAACCCTATGTTCAGCAGGAAGATTTTGTTCGTCAATTCCTTCTTTGTCTTTTGCAGGGTACTTATCAACGGGAATACTTTCGCCGGTAATGGGAGCTTGGTTGACACTGCTTTCTCCCTGTATAACCATCCCGTCTGCAGAAATTTTGCTGTTTGGTTTCACTAAAATAATATCTCCAATTTTTAAATCTTCAATAGCAACCTCTTTTTCTCCTTCTTCGGTTTTAAGGATAGCTATTTTCGGGGCTAGCTCTGACAAGGCAGCAATAGATTTTCTCGCTTTACCCATGGCGTAATGTTCCAGTGCATGCCCCAAGCTGAACAGAAAGAGCAATAACGCTCCTTCTGCCCATTTCCCCAGGGTGGCCGCACCAACAGCCGCTACCAGCATCAAAAAGTCAATTTCAAAATGACCTTTTGCTATTGTTTCTACCGCTTCCTTGGTTGTAAAAAAACCACCAAAGAAATAAGCAATGATGTAACAGGTTAAACTTACCCAAAAAGGTAAACCTGCAATAAAGCTTAAACCAAAACCAGTCAATAAAAATGTACCGCAGATAATACTAAAAATAAGTTCTGTGTTGGTCCCAAAAACCCCACCATGCTCATGACTTTCGTCATGATCTTTGTGTTTCTCGTTTTCTTCGGCTTTCGTTGTTTTATTCATGTCAATTCTAGGTTCATCAACTTTTTTAGCGGATACATTTTTATCTTCGTTTTTCATTGTTATATCGTTTTAAATTATAATTATATCTGTTGTTTAATTTTTATAAATACATTCCCATAATTAGGAAAAGGAGAAAGCCAGCAAAAAAAGCACTGGTTTGCCAAGGACTCTCTTTAACTTCATGCGCCTCGGTCAGTAGTTCTTCCACGACCAAAAAAAGCAATGCAGAAAGCCCAAAAGAAAGGATGAACTCCAGCAACGCGTCAGTGATATTATGTAAAAGTGTTAGCCCCAGCGCAAGGCTCAATAAAAAAATAAGGCCAAGAAGACCTATATATAAGATTGTTTTGGGTTTACTAATCGCTTTTTCTCTAAAGGATGTGGCAGTAGCTAAACCTAGAGAAAAAAGCTCTATACCAATGGCAAGTGTCAGCAAGAATCCTTCCTTATTGCCGACCGAGAAGGCAATCCCAACAAGTAGCCCGTCAATTAAAACATCAATGGCAATTCCAATAAATAGGGTAACCGGAAAACTCTTAACTTTTCTGCTTTGGTCATTTTTTTCCTCAAGTTTAGCTATGAAAAACTTTAATGACAACATGATTATCACTCCAGCTAAAAAACCTAGTATGATTTGAAAAGGCCTGTGAATACGGACAACATCTGGCAATAATTCTACTGCCACAACAGAAAAAACAACACCCGCTGCAAAATGTAAAATGGTACTTTGTATGGCTTTAGCAAGCTTAAAGAATATAGCAATTAAACCACCGACTAAGATTGTTAGAAAAGGGATTATACCTAATAAGAGCGAGTGTTCTATTGCGTTAAACATACTTTGTATCCGTTGAATCCAATTTTTTAATTGAGTTATTTTCTATTAACCCATTTTTTTGCTTCTTCCTTATTTTCTAAGTCAAAATATTTGACTTCGGAACCCGTGAATAAATCGGTTGCCTTGACTGCCCATTCTTGCCAATTCTTTTCGCCAACAAAAGCCATTTTACCGTAATCGGAAATATGCGATGTGTCCACTTTAATATCTGCCCACAAACCTTGAAGATCGTAGCCTTGAAAATTGTGCATTTCGAAATAGAAATCAACCTTATTATCGGATTGCAGTATTTTGTGGATTAACGCATGTATTTTTTCGACATCGCTTTTGGAAATTTTTCCTTCTAATTTTACAGCAATTAAATTCTCTTTTGTCGTTTCTAATATGTGTATCATAGTGTTGAATTTTATTAAAATTTACTAAAATAGATTGTGCAAAGTAGATGTCGCAAATTTACAAATGGCATATTTAGTTTGTTCCGGTGCCCTAGTCAACTTAACGGACAATGGCGGTTTCCACAACGGCTTTTAAAGTTTGGTACAGTGTTTTTTTTAGACAGTGTCAAAGTATTCCCAAACAGTAAACAGAGAGTGTTCTGTTTTCTGAAACACAATCATATTGTTAGAAATTCTTTAACCTTCCAAATTAAAAAACCATTCCTCTGCTTGTTTAATACCTTCTTTTAAAGCATCTTCTCTGGAAAGACTTTTTTCTGTTAATAATTTGCCGGCAATTTCCAATGCTTTTTCTTTAACGGTTGGTTTTAGTTCTTTTAATGTGGGTTCAAATTCATCAAATATTTCTTTCATGGTTTTAAAATTTAAGCTTGGGCAGTCTCTCTGTTGTTGCAGTATTTTAAGTAGTTATAGTTATATAGCTCAGGATTAAAAAGAGATGCCTTCCGGAAAAGGCATCTCATCAGATGTGTGTATTAATCTTGATTTATTTTACTGTGATGCTCATGGCAGGCATCAGCACATTCGGTACAAGCCTGTGCGCATTTTTTGCAGTGTTCGTGATCGTGTTTAACGCATTCCTGGGCGCACATCCGGCAAGCCTTCTCGCAGATAAGTAAGAACTCATGCGAAATTTCTGACCCACGTTGCAAAAGGCGGGCAGCAAGCATGCAGATGTCCGCACAATCAATGTCCATCGGGATACATTTTTCCATCATTGCGTTTTGGGCTTCCTTAAAGCCTTCGGCAGCACAGTTTTCGCAGGCTAACGCACAGTTTAGCAATTTCTGAATTAGTGCTTGGTGATTCTGATTTTCCATAATTATATAATTAGATATATGTAGATTTATTTCTACCACGGTTGATTGATTATTCTTCCTCGCTATTCTTCATTTTAGAGAGCAAATTATAAGCCTTTTTAAACAACACTAAAACCCAAAACGTAACAAGACTTATATCGTATTACATTTATCGCAAGTTCCTTTGACCACCAAATTCACATCGTCCGCTTTATATCCTTCTGGCAAATTAATATGTGGTATTTTGTACTCTGTTAAACAAACCGTTTCATTACAATGTGTGCAATGAAAGTGTAGGTGCAAATCAACGTCGAGCTCACAATTGCATTGTTCTTTACATATTGCATATTTAGTTGTTCCTGTGCCGTCATCAATTTGATGGGCAATTCCACTCTCTACAAATGTTTTTACGGTACGGTAAAGTGTGGTTCTTTCAGAATTGTCAAAGTCTTTTTCAATACTGGTTAAACTGACTGCAGTTTTGTTTTTCATGAGAAATTGTAAAACTAACAACCGCATTGCAGTTGGTTTTACATTATTGTTCTCCAATATTAGTGCTAAGTCTGTCATTGGTTATATATCATAACGCTTTAGTGAATCTCCACTTTTAATCTGAAAGGCATCCTCAACATTTGCGATGTAAATTATACCATCTCCTGGTCCATCGGTTTTTGCATTGGATAAAATTATTTCTGTTGCCGATTGGGCTTCCTCATTTTGACAAACCAATTCCAATTTAACCACAGGACTATCGGTCACATGAAAATCCAATGACGGCTTTGCA
>DLGS01000371.1:205-1305 GCA_002482815.1 Bacteroidetes bacterium UBA7688 | reverse complement strand
GGCACCAGTGCCTTCGGCAGGCGAAAGTGTCATACTTTTGAACCCACTATCGGAGAGTGCTTCAATTACTCTTTGAATTCGGTTTGGTTTTATAAATGCTTTTATTTCTTTCATGATATTTTTTTCGATAATTGAAATTTTAATGTCCGTGTTCTAATTCGCCTTTAACCATTTCGGAAGATAATTTATAAGCTCCTTTTACCACAACTTTGGCATCCTTTGGGAATTCGGCAGGAAGAGTAAGCTCTACGAAACCTAAATCAGTGATACCAACAGTTACGGGTATCATTTTAAATCTTACTTTGTCCTCTTCTTTACCATCTTCATCCAAAATAAAAATAGATGATTGCTCGCCGTCCTTAATAATGGCAGCTTCGGGCACTGCAAAACCTTTTCTCTCGCCCTGCACTATTCGACCTTGCACATACATACCTGGCAAAAGCTCTTTATTTTTGTTTTCTATATCTGCTAGAACTTCCACAGCTTTTGGTTCCGTGTTGAATGTTTTGCCGACAGAACGAACGGTTGCGTTGAGCAGTTCATCTGGACGAGAAGCTATTGAAAAATATATCTTTTGTCCTTTCTTAATCTGTTTAACGTCATTCTCAAATACCTTGAAACTGATATATATCTTTGAATTATCGCTTATCGAGAACATTTTGGATTGTTGCGCTACATAATCGCCAAGGCTAATCATTACCTCATCCACATAGCCACTTATGGGTGTGGTAATTGGAACAGCAGAATATATTTGACCTTTTGCAACTTTATCAGGATTAAGGCCTAACAATCTCAATTGAGAACGTAAGCCATTGATGCTAGATGTTGTTGAACGATATTTTGACTGTGCCATTTGAAATTCCTTACCCGAAGAAACGCCTTTATCATAGAGGGTCTGCTTACGTTCAAAATCCTGTTTTAAAAAGACCAGTTCATCATTCTTTACCTGATATTCCTGTTGCATTGCTATGATATCTGGATGTTCTATATAAGCCAATACTTGTCCTTTACTCACATTGTCCCCAGGTATTACTTTTATGGAACTCACATTTCCGCCAACAAAAGGGCTGATGTTCGCCTTATCCTGAGGGAAAAGTTCC
>DLGS01000371.1:0-172 GCA_002482815.1 Bacteroidetes bacterium UBA7688 | reverse complement strand
ACCCGTTACGTTGATATTGTTTCCCAAATTTCTTTCTTCCAAAGTTTTGGTTTCCAGATCAATGGTTTTAATCTGTTGTTTTGTAAGTTCAACTACTCCTTCTTCTTCCTCGTGACCTTCTTCACCGCTGGTTTCTGTTGTTGTAGCTTCATTATGCCCAAGCTCGGGTTTT
>DLGS01000321.1 GCA_002482815.1 Bacteroidetes bacterium UBA7688 | reverse complement strand
CTGATTCCAGACTTTATTTAACTCTTTAAACCCTCCGGTTAGAATACTATTTTGTTTAGATTCTCCGGAAGGTGTTCCTTTCGGCAAATACCGGAAGCTTATCTGTGCAAAAATTAACCACCATAATCCAACCAGTAAAAATGATAAGCGCGGAGCAAAGGTCCCGTCTTTAAAACCGGAAAAAATGAAAACAAAACAAATAAGCTGCAGGATTACACTTCCGATATAACCATAGGTAAAGCCTTTTGCACTCAACTTATCCTGTTCATCGACTGTCGCAATCTCAGGTAAATATGAATTATAAAAAACAAGACTTCCGCAATACCCGATGGCAGCCATCATAGAAGCAAGAATGCCAAGCTCAATGTTGCCCGGTTTGAAGAAATAAAGCAACATACAGGAAAAAGCACCTAGGTAGCAGTACAGCTGCATATAAAATTTCTTATTCCCTCTGTAATCTGCAACAGCAGACAAAACAGGAGAAAGCAGCGCAATAATAAAATAGGCAAGCGCAAGGGAATATTCAAGCAATGTACTATTGCTGAGCTGCCAACCGAAAAAGCTGATTTTTTCGCCGGAGTCACCACCGGTAATGGCAATATAATAGGCCGGAAAAATTGTTGAGGTAATGACCAGATTGTAAGCCGAATTGGCCCAATCATACATCGCCCATGCCCGCTGAACTTTTTTCGTTTCTTTCATAAGTTATTTTACAAATGAACAAAATTCAAATGGCTTTGTGAAATACCTTTTTATGAATTTCCGGATAAAATCAGCCAGCTTCTGTGTGGATTAATCTTCCAGTGTTCCGAATTTTCCGGTATTGAAATCCTTGATGGCCTGTTGCAATTCTTCTGTGGTATTCATCAAAAACGGGCCATAACTTGCTATCGGTTCGTGTATCGGGGCGCCACTCAATACCAGTATTACAGTATCCTCTTTTGCTTGCAAATTAATCCCGGTGCCATCGTTTTCGAATAAAACAAAATGATCCTGAGGCGCATCTGTTCCGCTATTCACATTCACATTCCCTTCCACAATAAGCATACCGGTATTAAACCCATCAGGTAATTCAAACTTCAATTCTGCTCCTTTACGCAAACGGATATTATACATTTCAATCGGCGTAAAGGTATAAGCCGGGCCTTTTACACCCTTAAAATTTCCTGCAATCACTTCAACTGTTCCACTCTCTTCCGGCAAAACATAATGGCCAATCATTTCCTTCGTAATGGCCTGATATTTCGGGCTGCTCATTTTGTGCTCTGCAGGCAAGTTTACCCAAAGCTGAACCATCTGAAAAGGTCCTCCGGTTTTGCTGAATTCCAATTCGTGGTATTCCTTGTGCAATATTCCGCTTGCCGCTGTCATCCATTGAATTTCACCTTCTCCAATGATGCCGCTATTGCCCGCACTGTCGCCGTGTGCAATTCGTCCATGATAGGCAATTGTAACCGTTTCGAAACCACGGTGAGGATGAACACCAACACCAGGTGGTGTCTTGCTTGCAGGCAAAATTGTTTTGGCATTATAATCCATCATGAAAAACGGACTCATACGCTTATTGTGAATTTCGTGATTCGGGAAAAAACTATGTACCCTAAAGCCATCTCCGACCATATGTGCCGGTGGAGGTGCCATTACAAACTGAACCTTTTTCATATTATTCGTTTTAAAAAAACAAAATTACTCTGCCCGATTGGATTATCCGTTCAAAGTGAATTACCTGAGGTATACCGATAGGTCAAAAACAGGCATTGAAAAACACAAGGTTATTCTAAAATACATGCTCCGGCCATACCAATACTAATTAAAGCAATATTCTGTCACTATATTTAGATTGCCTATGCATTCAAAAAAAACAACAACAAAGCGTGTCCTTGTAATTACCTTGAAAACACTTGGAATAGCGTTTGCCCTATTCCTGGCTGCCTGGATGGGTATTGCCATTTATGTCAACTACAATAAAACGGCGATACTGGCGTCCATCACCAATCAGCTGAACGAAAATATCAACGGCACATTAACAGTTGAAATGATGGAACCCACCTTGGTAAAAGGTTTTCCGGCCATATCTGTTTCTCTGAAAAATGTCACCTTGCGCGATACAATGTATTACAAACATCAGCACGATTTGCTGAAAGCCAAAAACATCAGCATTACAGTCGATGCATTTTCAATTCTGAAAAGCGCACCAAGGATTCGCGATATTCACGTGGAAGATGGGAGCATCTACCTTTTTACGGATAGCTTCGGTTATAGCAATACCAATATTTTTATTGAGAAAGAAATACGGGATTCTTCCGGCAAACGTCCACCACCAAAATTCAATCATTTCTTCTTCGATAATGTAGATTTTGTGTTCGAGCATAAAGCCAATAAAAAATTATTTCATTTTGAAGTCAAGCATTTTGAAGGAAAATTTGATTACAAATCCAGCGGTTGGCAGGCTTTTGCAAAACTTGATGTCCTCGTAAAGGCATTGGATTTCTATAATCCGAACGGCCCATTCTTAAAAAACAAACGCGTTGTTGCCAACCTGAATCTCAATTACAATGCTGACAAACAGATATTCAACATTCCGTTCAAGGAAATTGAAATTAATAATGATAACGTTTCCATAGGAGCAAAAGTTTTACTGGGTAACAATCCGGTGGTTTATCAGATTGATATCGCAGCAAAGCAAATCGGATTCCAGAACGGGCGAACGATGCTATCTGACCATATCCAGGGTAAAGTAGGAATGGTAAATCTAAAAAAGCCATTGGACATTCAGGTAACAGTAACCGGTAAAGACCAGAGACGCGATGAACCCGTGGTGTATGCACGCTGGCAGGTTAAAAATAATACTTTAGAAGGCCAGGGAGCACAAATTAAAGACTGCAGTTTTACAGGCTATTTTTTAAACCGCGTTAATCCGGCCTTACCGGTTGGCGATTTGAATTCCGTAATAGCGGTGAACTCCTTTTCGGGGAACTGGGAGAAAATTGATTTCACTGCAGACAGTATCCGGATTGATAATTTAATCAGCCCTGTTCTGGCCGGGCATTTCCAATCTTCATTTCCACTCGAAAAACTAAATCCTGTTCTCAACATCAGCAGTTTCAAAATGGAAAAAGGTGAAGTCAATCTTGACTTGCGCTTTAAAGGAGGGATAAAAAACAATGATTCCGTGAGTCCCTTTATCATGGGAGATGTGGTGCTTAAAAATGCTGCCATGACCTATGTTCCGCGTCAGCTTTCATTTACCAATACCCAGGCTGAACTTAACTTTCGGGGCACTGATTTATTCATCAAGAATATTCGGGTACAGAATGGGGCAAATGTTTTAAACATGGATGGGCACATGGAAAACCTGCTGCAGTTTTTTTACACCGATCCCGAAAAAATATTATTGAGATGGCATATGCGCAGCAACCAACTCAACCTGAATCAATACAAAACCTTCCTGGTAGCGAGGAATAAATCAGTTGCTATTAATTTGCCTGCACCACCCAAAAAGTCTGGAAGTATAAACAGATTATCCGGACAACTGGATCAGATACTTGAAAAAAGCAGCGTGCTGCTGGAAATGGAATTGGGCAAAGTCATCTATCAAAAATTTACGGCGGAAAACATTAAAGCAATCGTGCGATTAAATCAATCGGGAATCGAATTGAACAAAGTCAGCCTGGTGCATGCAGGCGGGAAGCTAAACCTTGACGGGCGCATCAACCAGAACGGCCCAACGAATGAATTTAACGTGAATGCTGTGGTGGAAAAAGTAAAGGTAGATGACTTCCTGCTCGCCTTTGGAAATTTCGGACAGTCAACGGTGACCGACAGAAACATCAGAGGAGAAATTTATCTGAAAGCAGCGGTTACCGGTGCGCTAAAGGATGATGGAATGTTGGTACCCCACTCGATGAAAGGCAATGTAGAATTTGAATTAACGAATGGTGTACTACTGAATTTCGAACCGTTGAAAAATGTGGGAAAATATGTGTTCCGCCGCCGCGACTTCAGTAATATCAGTATCCTCAGCCTGAAAGACAAGCTCGATATTAATGGAGAACAGATTTATATTCATCCGCTCAAATTCTCTTCAGACGTTATCAACGCCGACATAGAAGGCATTTATTCTTTCAGTAAAGGCACTGACATTAATGTTGACATTCCCTTACGTAATCCGCAAAAAGACGAATTAATTCTGGATGAAGAAATCAAAGAAAAAAACCGCAATAAGGGAATTGTCATTCATTTGAACGCAAGTGATAAGGAAGACGGCTCGATGAAAATAAGTCTTAAAGGAAAAGCTGCTGCGCCCCGAAGCAATCAAATAGGCCCGGAAGATCCTTCCAAACGAAAAAAACGCAGGAGTATTATCAGCTTTTAATCAGAAGCAGAATTTGACCTGTATCTATCAGGGAATATTCTATTTTTGGCAAGGATGAAAAAAACACTTGTGCATTTTGTTTTTGTTGCATTGTTGCTGCTATTACCGGTATCCGGTGCAATAGCGCAACAGTGGCAAATTACAGGGCACAGAATTGATAATACAAAAGATGATATTACTGCGGGAATCAGCAACACATACAATAGTGTGCAAGAATTATCCGTGCAATTGCGCAAAATAATTCCCAATTTCCAGCAGGAAGGATTTCTGGCTGCATCAATCGATAGCATCGTTATAAACGGCAGCCAATATGATATTTATTATTTCCTGGGCGAAAAATACTATTGGGCAAATCTCTTGTTCGATTCAATACCGGCGCCATTGCTGGTCGCTGCTTCAATAAATCCAAAACAGTTTTCGGGCAGGCCGCTCAATCCTAAAACCATCGCCGGTCTCAGCGAAAAACTACTGTCTTATTGCGACGAAAATGGTTACCCTTTTGCCAAAGTATGGCTCAGCGATATTGTAGAAACAGAACCAAACAAAATAAGTGCACGGGTTAGAATAGACCGGGCAGAACTGAGGAAAATTGACACCCTGATTGTAAATGGTGATGTAACAATTTCGCAGGCGTTTTTGTTGCGTTACCTGGATATTGCTCAGGGATCAGTTTACAATGAAAAAAAACTGGGAATGATCAGCCAGCGAATACGGGAATTGCCTTTTGTGGAGGAAGCTTCGCCCTGGACCATCACCTTCCGCCCTGGCGACACAAGGCTCGCTATTCATCTGAAAGAAAAAAAAGCAAATCAGCTGAATGCCTTATTGGGATTGATGCCCAACAATCTGCAAACCGGAAAATTATTTGTGACTGCGGACGTACAAATTGCCTTACTCAACAAACTTGGCAATGGCGAATCAATCAGTGCCAGCTATCAAAACCTGCAACCAAAATCACCACGCATCAAAGCTGATGTGGTCGTTCCCTATTTGTTCAAATCGCCGGTAGGGGCAGAAGCTCATTTCGATTTATTTACCAACAATCTGCAGTTCCGCAAAGTTTCGCTACAAGCCGGTATCCGTTATCAGCTTTCTTCTGCAGATTATGTGCGGCTATATTACCAAACGCTGAGCAACCGTGTTATTGAAATAGATTCTGCCAGTATTCTAGCCACACATCAGTTGCCTGCCAACATCGACACCCGATCCAATGGAGTTGGATTTGAACTGGTAAATAATCGCACAGATTATAAACTGAACCCACATAAAGGCTGGCAGGCCAAAATGGGTATTGCCGCCTTTCAAAGAAAAATATTAATCAATAATGCCATCAGCGGATTGAGCGATGGCAGTGGTTTTGATTTTGCATCCCTGTATGACACCATAACAAAAAAAACCTACCAATATCATCTTTCTGCCGACATCGCTGGTTTTATTCCTTTGGGCAAAAACCTGACGTTGAAAATGGGATATGTCGGCGGTTACATTGCAGCTCCAAGGATTTTCCAGAATGAATTATTCCAGATCGGTGGATTCCGCCTGCTGCGTGGTTTTGACGAGCAAAGCATTTTTGCCAATCAATACCATATTTCTGTGACCGAACTCCGGGTAAAATTTACCCAAAACTCCTATGCTTATCTGTTTAGTGATAATGGCTGGGTGCAGACAAAATTCAATGCCTACAACCGCCAATCCTTCTATAATGGATTTGGACTGGGCACTACACTGGAAACAAAAACAGGTCTTTTCTCCATCGCCCTGGCATTCGGGCGGAGCGATTTTATTCCCCTTCGTTTCAGGGAATCGAAAATATCCTTTGGATATGTAGCACTTTTTTAAAAATAGTGTTGATAAATATTCAATACGCAGCAAGCAATTCTATTAACTTTGCTGCCGGTTATGCGGGCGTTTTTATTTTCAGTTTTATTCTGCTTATTCATCTTTTCATCGGGCACCACTTTTGCGAAAGTGGACCTTACCAGGTATGGTGTTTCGTTGAGTGCTGCTGAAATCAAGGCCGGAACAAAAAAAAGATTGGACAGTACCGTAAAAATTCCAACCCAATCCGGACAAACCAAACTGAAATACGCTATTGCCCGTCCCCGCAAAACGGTCAACAATACTGCAGACTTCTATTTATTACTGGGGCTTTGCGCCATTTTAGGTGCCATCAAAACCATACATCCTAAATATTTCAATGATGTGTGGCGGGCATTTATTAACCCAACCCTGGGTAACCGGCAGTTGAAAGACATTATACAGGCTGCGAGTTTTCCGAATCTGATGATGAATCTTTTTTCGACAATTGTGTTAGGCACTTATGTGTTTTATCTTATTTCTATTAATATCGATTGGCGTTTCGTAGGTGTTCCAAGCGGCGTTATTGTTAGTTTACTGATATTAGGTGCAATCGGAATGTATCTCGGGAAATATGCATTTATACAATTTACCGGATGGGCATTTAATATCCGCAGTACCACAGAGCAATACAATTTCAATATTTTCCTGGTCAACAAAATTATCGGCATGGTGCTGCTGCCGTTTATTGTATGTTTTGCTTTCCTTGAAGAAAAATGGGATACACCAATCTGTATTATTTCTGTCATCTTACTGGTGATTTTGTTGCTCAACAGATACTTGAGATCCTGGAATATTTTTGCCCAGTTCTTTATGAACAGTCGTTTTCATTTTTTTATGTACCTTTGCGCCTTCGAGATATTGCCACTGGCTGTATTATTGAAGATGGTATTGCGTATAATTTAGCGCTTTACCCCAACCAGAAACAACGTATACCGTAAAAACGCGTTTAGTCCTATACATTAATGATGGCAAAAGTAGTTGTTGCACCAAAGGAAAAAGTAGTGAAGGCCGCCAAGCCAAAAACAGAAGTTGCACCAAAAGCTAAAGAGGTCGTTGCTCCGAAGGTTAAAGAAGCAAAAAAAGCAGAACCACTGAAAGAAGTACATACTGTTTTAGTAACGCTCCCAAAACCTGAGACGGAAAAATCACCCTATTTTGAGATTGCAAAGAAATACAATGTACTGATTGATTTCTTTCCATTCGTGAAGGTAGAAGGTATTTCCGGCAGAGATTTCAAAAAGCAGCGCCTGGATATAGCTGAACATACAGCTATTATCTTCACCAGCCGCAATGCAGTGGAACATTTCTTTCGTATTTGTGAAGAGATGAAATTCAAAATCTCGCAGGAAATGAAGTACTTCTGTATATCGGAAGCTGTGGCTTTGTACCTGCAGAAATATATCCTGTACCGCAAGCGAAAGGTTTTCTACAGCGCAGATGGCACTACGGATGGTTTGCTGGAAGTGATTGCCAAACACAAGCACCAGGAAAAATACATCCTCCCGACTGCCGACAATGGCAAAAGCGATATCCATATCTTCCTGACGAAACATAAAGTGCCTTTTTCGGAAGCTACGTTGTACCGCACCGTGAGCAATGATATTACAGTGCTGATGAAAGCAAAATATGACCTGCTGCTGTTTTTCAGCTCGCTGAGCATACAGACCCTGTTCGATTATTTCCCTAAATTCAAACAGGGCGATACAATCATCGGAGCATTCGGGCCAGCTACGGCAAAAGCTATTCAGGACGCTAAGCTCCGACTGGACATGAGCGCCCCGATGCCGGGAGCACCTTCTATGTCTGCAGCGCTGGACAAATTTCTGGAAGAGAATAAAAAGAAAAGAAAAAAATAAGCGAAATGCTTATGCTCACTATACAAAAAAAGACCGCTGTAATTACAGCGGTCTTTTTTTGCGTTTCAGGAATGGGCACTACCCTTCCTTGTGTTGCACCAATCCGCTCCAGTTCTTTTTGATGTCTTTCAACACCGCAGACCCGTAGTAAAAAATATTACCAACACCGCTATGGCTGATATCAATTGTTTTATTGGCAAACAAATCTATATCCCCGACACTTTTATTTCTGATCACTACATCCTCAGCTATCATTTCCCGGGCGTGCAGCTTGCCCACGCTATGACTTTTAATATCCAAAAGGCCGCATTTACCTTCAAGGCTCACATCGCCCACACATTTGCTGACCAACTTTATAGCCGGAGCATTGATGCGTAAGTTTGTATTGCCAACGCTTTGGATATTAATTTCTATTTCGTTAGGGATATCCAGCATTTCTTTATAGTCAAAATCAGTGCCTTCATTGGCAATGCTCAGTACATTCAATTGCCTGAAATATACTTTTACCTTACAAATAGTAAAGACTGCTTTTTTCAATATCCCGGTATCTGTGCTTACATAAAGCGTTCTGCCGGAATTTGAAACATCTACAAAATCCTGCAGGTTTTCATCCACTTCTATCACCACTCTCTCATCGTTGGAATGATGAATTTCTACAGCTTGGTTTACACTCAGGTGCAATTGCAAAAAAGAACTCACCGGAATTTCTTTGGTGATGATTACACCATTTCCTTGTACACTCAACATTTGTCTTAATTTTTTAAAGCTTGTCATTGGAAATTTTTTTTAGTCGATAAAGATTTTACACTCAAACCCATTTTGTTGCAAACAACTGATAACCTGATCCGTTACTATGCTTGCTGCATTAAAACTTTCGATTCTCAAAATCCGGTCGCAGTCTTCCAGGTCAAAACTTATTTTTGAACCCGGGAACTGCTGAAGCAAATCGTTTTTCAGCCGCAGAGAATCTTCTGCCTTGGCTACATTGGTTGCAAAAATTTCAATCATCGTTTGTCGTTTTTATTGGTTTCTACCACAAAGGTAATTTCAGGTCTTGCAGCAGGCTTGCAGATAAGGGAGCAAAACTTATATTTAAGGGAATAATGAAAGTGCCTGCATTTTTTATTCTGAAATAATCTGGTTCTTTGCACAAACATTTTCAAAGTGAAACATTTCGAACTCAATATAGGTGCAAGAGATACATTGAAGGCAAAACGCCGCCTGGGTAATATCGATAGTATTGAATGGGTGTTTCGCGACATCAGCATCCTGTATGTTGAAGGACAAATCAACGAAACGCACGAATTGGATTTGCCAGGCACTGCCGAAATTGTGATGTGGTTTAACCTGCAGGGAAAATCGACATTCAGCAATAAAGACAAATCATTTTCGCTTGATTTCGCAACTAACGAACATAATACTTTTTATAGCAGCGGTACAAAGCTGTGCCTGACATTCGAAGCTTCAACAATCCAGACTTTTATTATTCTTTTGCCGGCCAAATCATTTTTTGATATTGGCAGTGTCGAACATCCGGTGTTGAAAATGTTTTATCAAAACTTCAACTCAAAGGAAATGACAGCGTTATTTGCCCAAAACCAGCACATCGATTTTCTGCTGCAAACCTGTATCAGCGCCGCAGTGAGCTGCAAATATGAAAACAGCCTGAAACGCATTTTCCTGTTTTCAAAAGTGGCTGAAATGATTGTGCTGCAATTAGAGTCTTATAAAAATGACAAGGAGGAAACGAAACGCTATATCAAAACCGAATATGATAAAGAAAGGATTGTTTATGCTAAAGATTACCTCCTGAAAAACATAGAAAGCCCGCCATCACTGAAACAGCTGGCACGTGCATCCGGCATCAATGAATTTAAACTGAAGAAAGGGTTTAAAGAATTGTTCGGACAAACGGTGTATGAATATCTCTCAGAAGTGCGGCTGGAAATTGCCAGGAACGAATTACCGGATAGAAGCAAAACCATTAGTCAGATTGCCTTCGAACTGGGTTACTCTTCTTTGCAGCATTTCAGTAATTCCTTTAAAAGAAAATTTGGTGTAGCGCCGGGACAGCTGAGGTAAGAATGTATCATAGCTTCCAAACTTACTATAGACCTAATCCGGCAGATAGGGTCCACCCGTTTCACCCCATCCCCATTTTGGCATGGGCTCGTTGGTGTTCATAGGGTTTTCTGTTAATTGAGAATTGATGACTGCAAGCCGCGTCCCCCACTCAATATAGCCCACAAAGGCCGAGCGAAATTCCGGGTCGCTTTTCAAGCCCACTTCATCTGCGGTTTGCAACAAGAGCTGCACCCATCGCTGCCGTTTTTCTTCGATCAGCATTTTGCCAATGTGCTTGCCTATCATAATGGCATGGCTGCCTTTATCCTCTCTGGTATACAGTTGTTCTCCACCAAAAACTTCGGCCACAAAATGCGCCACCTGCTTCACATGCTCCGGAGCCATAGTGCTGAACACTTCGCCCAGCAAATCATCTTTCAACACCTTTTCGTAAAAAGCTGCAAACAAGGTTTCAAAAGTTTTCATATCCCCTGCCCACTCGTATAATGTTGGAATGTTTTTCATTGCTCAGATTTTTGCCAGTCAAATTTATCGTTTCAATTTTAGAACTGATATTTAAAATCTAAAAGACCACCATTTTCATAGTGCCCTTTCGGGACTTGTGTAATTAGAGTATGGCCTATTAAGTCTGACGAAACTTTGAACCATTTTCAATCAGTTCCCATGTTCCCGCTACAATTTCCTGCGGGTCTGTTGGATCGCATTTGATTGGTCCACTACCCGCTTCCATACGGTCTTTTCTTAGCAGGATTGTAAGCCTGTTTGAGACAGAAAAGGGCAGCACTGGTTTTCAAATTTGAGTTGTTGTTGAATTCGCTCCCTATGTATTGTTAGCTCGATATGAGTGTAATATTCCGGTTTTTCCTGCTCGGAAAATGAGGCAAGAGCCCTATCGATGCATCATCAATTGAGCTCCTCTAAGGGTAATTGGAGCAGGTCGTGAAGTAAAAATTGCATAATTAAATGTTGAAGCAGTTTACTTTACTTTAGGGATTGTGCGTGTGGAAATGGGTCAGTGTATCAGAAATGGCAACCAATTCAATTCCGGCAAAATAATTAATGGAGCAGTTAAGCAAAATGAGTATTTTTAAGTAAGGAGTAGCTTAAGGTATTTGATCAATAATTGTTTTAAAACCAAAATGATATAAAATCGTCTTTCGTAGATCTTTTATATTATTCGTAAATCCGATAAGTTTCCACCTGCTTAGAAATCTACATTCCCTAAACTTTAATTGAAAGGTGCCCGGTTTTCTTTTTACCGGGCAAACTTTTAAAATGAAGACCTTTCCGTTCCTCTTTTGTATTCTGAAGGTAAAGTTTAATTTCTCGTTTCTTCTGAGAAATAATGCTATAATATTTAGCATCTCTTATACATTTTTCATTGGTTTTAAGGAATACTCACTATCAATTATTTTAATCCTGCTCCGCCTGCAAATATTTTTCCTCCAGAAATGACATAAAATTTTTTTTATAATTAAGGGAGATCGGAATCATTTCTTTATTATTGAATACAATTCTATATTTTCGGACACTCAGGAATAATATAGCACTGATGTGGCCGGTATTGGCGAAATAACTTCTGTGACATTTCCGGAGCCGATCATAATTTTTAAACAAAGAGGTCAGCGCAAGCATGTTTTTTGAAACTTTTATTACATCCCCATTTATTTTTTTAATGAGAGAATAAGAGCCTTTAGCCTGGATAAATAAGACATCATCCAGGTCAAAAATTTCAAATGATTTCATTGTCTTAATAACTACCTTCATGTCCTGTTTTTGCCTCAATCGAATTTGATTCAAAATTACGGCAGGACTACATGAATCATTCTACCACAAAAAGGCTATTTACAAAGAATCATTTAGCATTTAAAAGGTAAAACAGGCCGTTTTACAAAGTGCGTCATCGGTTTATACCTGGTTCCCTAACAGTGTAATATTGATTTCGGTACCCATGTTGCCGGACTGAATATTGATATCACCTCTTAATTTTTGAACCCTGCTTTTGATGGAATTGATGCCCAGGCCCGCTTTTTTGAGTACATCATACCCTCTTCCATTGTCCTTAACAGACATGTTGAATTTGTTTTGGTCTTCATAGATAAGAAGCGAGATTTTACTTGCTTTGGCATGCTTAATAATATTCGTAATGATTTCCTGAATAATTTTGAGTAACTCTATTTTTTCATCTGTACTGAGCAGGTTAACGGCTCCTTTATCTACCAGTATTTCTTTTTCGAAATGATTATCCGGTAACGAAAAATCAATCAGTTGTTTAATCCGTTTTTCAAAATTTTGCTCTGAATTTTGAAATCCTTCCTCGTAAAGGTCGTGACTTTTATTTCTTACTCTGAGGTAAGCCTCTTCAACCTTCAGGTTTATATCCTCTAAGATGCTTTTCACATTCTTGTTTTCCAGGTCAAGATTGAGGTATTCAATTTTGTGTTTTATGCCTGCCAGTAAGGAGGCCAGGTTGTCGTGTAGATCCCGGCCCAGATTTTCCTGCATTTCATTCTTGCTTTCTTCCAATTCGGTGATTTGTACCGAAGCCTGATAGTTGAGCAACGCAATTTGTTTTTTTGCCTCAGTGTCCCTTTTTCTTATAAGCACATAAAGCCCCAAAAAGATGAGTATCGCTACAAAAATGATGACTAAGATCCATATTGCTCTATTCTGATTTTCCTTTTCTGCCCTCAGTAATTCAAATTTAATTTCTTCCGCCTCAGTAAAAGCATAAAGTAATTTGTCTAACTCGTTTTTGTTGTCTTCAAATAATTGCTCTTGAATCGTAAAAACTTTTTTTAAATGTTCATATGCTTTTTGAAAATCTTTATCTTCGGCATAAAGTTGGGATAAACGCTCAAGATACTCTGATTGCTCTCCTTCTGAAACGATTGAATTATTTAGTTTTTGTAAGTAATATTCAACACTATCTTTTGCTTTTATTTGCAAAAATGCTTTGATTCTCAATCCAATAATTAAATCAAATGCCATTTTTTTCCATTCATTTTGTTGGGGATTGATTTTAATAATTTCCCTTTCAATGTCACTGATCACCTTCATCGACTTTTGAAAATCGTTTTCTATCATCAGAGCTTGATAAAGAAAAATGCTTTTCGACATATAGGCTACCACTATTTTAGAATTATCCGGAGTTTTTTTCTTGTTAAAGAAGCTTTTCCGCAATGTTTCTGCTTGTGATAAGATTTTTTGAACATTTGAACTATCCTTTTCTTTTGCTAATGCATAAGCAGAAATGTTTAAGACATAAAAAATATCTACATTTGGTTTACTTGAATCTCCTGTATAGAGTAAGTTTTGTACGGTTCCATCTATTTCTTTAACATTGGACCTATACTCATTGCAAATAGTTTTATACTTTCCCTCCCCTATATAATATCGGAATTTACGTGAAAGGGAATAGATGATTTTAAATGTATCTTTGGTTTGCAGTTTGCTTATTTTATCATAATAATACATAGCTTCCCCATTTCTATTACCCCATTGTGCGTTATTTGCCAATATGGTGTAATAGGTCTTTGTGAAGCTAAGTAGTGAATCGTTCCCGAAGCAAATTTCCTTGAATGGTTGTAATAGGTTTCGATAATCCTTACTTTCTAGTGTAACCCCCATCATCAAATAGGTATTCGAGTATTTGACAACAGAATCTATATAGTCTTTTTTAGATATTTTGTGGCTGGCCAGTAGTTTTTCCAATTTTTGGAAGTCGCTTCGAGCCTGTTTTATAGGTTGACCATGCGAGTCGCTCGCATTGAATATCAGAAATATCAACAGGTAAATCCTGATTATAAAAGTTCTCTTCCTTTGCAGTACCATAATAATTCTGTTATCGATTTACAATTGGTTTTTTGCATCATATTTCTGCGATGGGCCACTATCGTGTGTTTGCTCAAATTGGTCAGTTCTGCCGTCTTGTCAATGGAATAGCCATGATTGAAGTATTGCAATAATTCTACTTCTTTATTCGTAAAGTGTGCAGAATCAGTTGTTTCATTGTGGCTAATTATTTCTGCAATAATCGGACATATATATACTTCTTTTTTTTCAATTGTCTTTAGGCATTGAAGTATAATATCAAATCCCGATGCTTTACTGATGAATCCGTTAGGTCCCTGATCTAGTAATTTCTTAATAATCCCGGGGTTCATTAAAGAGCTTACAATGACGATTTTTATTTTTTTGGATATTCTCTGTACATCCTTAATCAAGTTGATGCAAACTTTATTTTCCAGATAATAGTCCAAAAATAAATAGACAATGTTGTAGTCGTTGTGCAATAGAAAATTGAAAAGCTCACTGTCATCTTTAAAGCATTTTACCTCTTCAAAAACATGCATTTTTTCTATTAACGAAGCAAAGGATTCACAAAATAATTGATGATCATCTACAATTATAGCAATCGAATATTTATTCATGTCAAAGCCTACCGTTTGTTTTATGTCCAATGTACACAATCATTAGGAACTAATGAAGTTTAAGCTACAAAAATTGTACAACTTATACAAATAGAAAATAAAAAATTATTTTTTATAAAAATTAATACTAATTACCTATTATTATTAGTTTGATGAGACAAAATAGCAAATTATTGCTATAAAAAATGCCTTTATATTATCATTTTCCCACCTTTTCTCATTTAAAATCCAATTAAAATTATTTATTAACAATATTTAAATCTTACAAATAAAATCATTAATACAATACTTAAAACGTAATGTTTTTTCTAATTCTTTTGATTTTTTATGGCATCCTATTTGGTGGTTTAACGATGTGCGACTTACGTGCCTTTGCAAAAAAAATCAATTTATTTTTTTAATAATATATATTTATGCAATACCTACTCCAAGACCTCATCAAACTGCCGCTTGCAGAGCGCTTATTGATTGTCGAACAGCTCATTTGCACCATGGTGCATACCGATTATGAGGAAGAAATAAAGAGTATAGTGGAAAGGAGTTTGAAACACTAAGCTCCATCTAACTATAAAAGCATTTAATAAAAAAAAGGTGATTTAGATTGCCTGCAACAGTTCTTATCAAATAAAATAGTATTTATGAATTTAAAATTACACAGCAAAATTATCCTGCTCTGCCTCCTGCTGCTCTCACTAAACAAGGACAGTTTAGCCCAGGCCTTTATTATCCGGGTAAACACCACCCTTGGCACCGGGTCCGGCACCTTAGGCGGTAGCAGCAATACCCCTACA
>DLGS01000133.1 GCA_002482815.1 Bacteroidetes bacterium UBA7688 | reverse complement strand
GTGAAAGGCTTGGGTTTAATGGTGCTGATTTACTGGGCACCGATAATGCGGCCCAAAGCTACAGGGGCTCAGGGTATAATGACCCGAATGAGCAACGGGTATATCAAAAGCTCAATAAGCTGAATGCAGCACTCGCACAAAACGAGCAGGCCTACCGCAACAGCGGTAATGAAAGGGATTTCAGCCAGCCCAATCCGGCAATGGCGGATAATGATGTGGCCAAGCTTGAAAGAATGATGGAATCAATGCAGCAAGGCGGCGGTGCAGATCCTGAAATGGCCCAGTTAAATACGATGCTGGAAAAGATTGCTGAAATACAAAACCCCGCATTAGCACAGGAAAAGTTAAGACAGGCCTCTGAACAAAAAAGAGGTCGTGTATTTGCCGTTTCATCAGCAAAAAGCCCAGACCCGGTGTCTTCGCTTGATAAAGTAAAAACCGGATATGATTACGACGATACCATCCTGAAATTAAAAGGACAGGACAATGGATTTTACTCACTCGATAATGCCCAGGAAAATAATGGCGAGCAAAATGCAATTGAAGCCATCATTGCTGAAAACCAAACCATCGTCAGCGGATCAACGGTTAAAATGAAACTGGTTAATGACATATTTATTAATGGTGTAAAAATACCTAAGGGCAACCTTGTATTTGGTACGGCTTCGCTTTCAGGAGAAAGATTAGGAGTGAAAATAAGCAGTGTCCGCTATAACAACAGCTTATTCCCTGTTGAACTTGCCGTGTTTGATATGGATGGGCTGGATGGCCTGTATATCCCAGGGGCAATCAACCGTGAGGTAGCCAAAGAATCGGCAGATCGAGGTTTGCAGAATATTGGATTTACTTCCCTTGATCCATCCATCGGTATGCAGGCAGCAGGTATGGGTGTTGAAGCGGCAAAATCCCTGTTCAGTAAAAAGGTAAAGCTGATCAGGGTTACGATAAAAGCAGGTTACCAGGTATTGCTCCGTGACGAAAAACAAAAGCAACAGAATTAAATCTCAAAACAAAAATCAAAGTTTAATCAATTAAAAATTCCAATTATGAAAAAGATTTGTGCGGTATGGATTACCGGAATTATGCTCTTAATGAGCAACATCAGAACATTTGCCCAGGAAATGGTTACAAGTGAAATAGAGCCTCAAAAAATCACGATTGCCTTCAGCAAGACGACTAACCTGATTTTTCCCTATGCCATTAAAAGCATTGATAAAGGAAGCAGGGATGTATTGGTACAAAAGGCAATCGGAGTGGAAAATGTATTACAGGTAAAGGCGGGCAAAATGAATTTTGGTGAAACAAACCTTACGATTGTTACCGCTGATGGAAGCCTGTATTCCTACATCCTTAACTATTCTGAAAAACCGACGGGATTGAACATCAAGGTTCAGAAAGCGGAAATCGCACCTAAGCCAGTTGCCGCATTCAGTGCCGATGCTACAAATGATGTTGTGCAACTGAATGCGGAAAAGGTCTCGCTGAAAAGAAAGACAATGGATAAGGTTAACGATGCCAACAATGGCGCTTTGATTGACCTGAAAGGCTTGTACGTGCAGGAAAATGAATTGTACTTCCAGTTTGACCTGCGCAATTTTTCGGCACTGAATTATGACGTGAAATCTCTGCGCTTTTTTATCCGCGACAAAAAGAAATCAAAAAGGACTGCTTCACAGGAAATCGATGTGAACCCTGTCTATGTTTTGGGTAATGCAAAAGTAATCAGGAGCAATTCAGAGCAGGTTTTGGTTGTTGTAGTACCCAAATTTACCATTCCTGATAAAAAAATATTCACAGTCCAATTGCAGGAGCAGAATGGAGGAAGAAACCTTCAGCTGGACATCACCAATAAAGAAATATTCCGATCCCTTAAAATCAGGTAGTCCGCCGGCTAATTGTAAAAGAGGATTTTATTAATAATCAATTTAAAAAGCAAGATCATGAGAGAAGAGAATTTTGATTACCTCAAAGAGCAGGTAAAGATGACGGGCTTCGGGGAAGCTCTGGGAGATCAGTTAAAGGCAGCAATGCAGAAAGGCGATGTTGAATTCCAGTTACAACACCAGGTGAAATATGGGGAAAAGGAAATGACCTACGCCCTCAATTTCAAAAAATCGGCTACGCAGGACAATTATTTCTTCAACAGTTTTGATGCAAAGCTGGAGAAGCCGGGAGAAGTTGTGGCAAACAGGTTTTATACCGATCAGCGTATTACAGCCAAAGAAGCATTCAATCTTTTAGAAGGCCGTTCGGTTGAAAAAAAATACAATCATCACGAGAAGGATATGGTTGACGGAAAAGAAGTTTTTCGTCCTATTAAAGATTCAACTTATAATGTATGGGTAAAGCTGGATTTCAACGATGCGGATAACAATGGCAATTTTAAATCTAAAACCTATGGTGAGAAATGGGGCTTTGACCTGGAAAAGAAAATTTCCGAATTGCCAATCAAACAACTGAATAATGTTGAAGATAAAACTGATTTACTGAACTCCTTAAAAAAAGGAAATGTTCAATCAGTATCCTTTGAAATTAATGGCAATTCTGAAAGCCGTTTTGTAGAAGCCAATCCCAAAGCAAGATCAATCAATGTGTATGATTCAGGTATGCAACCAATCCAGGAAAAAGCACAATCCAAAGATATTGCTGCTGAAAAATCAGAAAAGAAAGATCAGAAACAAGCGCAGAAAGCTGGAGAAGATGGTGAAGAAGGCCCTCAAAAAAAAAATAGAAAAAGAGGTCAGAAGGTTTAATTAGCAAGAGCAGAGAAAATGGAAATGGGCGGGCTAGGGATATTACATTCATTCCTTGAAAAAACTTCAAGGGATGGTCGTATTGGGCCTGCCCATATTTCCTTATTTACTGCAATTTTAAAATGTTGGAGCGATCAGGGCTATGTTGAACCAATAACAATAGTTAGCAAGGAATTAATGTTAATTGCTAAAATTTTTAGTCCCACAACCTATCATAGAACCATACGTCAGCTTGATGAATTTGGATATATTATTTATAAATGCACAAGCAGTAAATGGGAAAGTAATAAAATATCAATTAGAGATTGAAAAATCATAATAGGTTATAAGTAGGTAGAGAAAGGTTTTGGTAACTTTAAGCATGAAAAAAAATTTAATGGAATATTTGGACAATTTACCTGAAGAACAAAAACAACCGTTAATAGATCATTTTGTTCAAACAATTTTAGGTAAGTCAACAGAACCTCTGATCTTGAGCAAGACAATTACTATTTCCAATGATGCAAGTCTTGAAGACCGAATTTTGTTTACAGCTCAACTCTACAACATTGACGCGAATTCCATTAACAAAGAAATATTTGTCAAAGGAGAAAAGGAAATTGCTGATTCAAAATCGGCAATTAATGAAATAATCAAGGATCATTATAAAAAAGTATCTATTAAAGGAGAAAGAAATAAGGATGACGAACTTATTTCAGTTGGAAAGTTTCTTTACACTACCCAAATGAATTATACGCTAACGCCATCATTACTCCCTGATTTCATTTTGCAAAATGAAAATGAACGTATTGGCTTAGAGCATACAAGACTCACTTCCGGAAAGGACAGGGCATATCTTTCGGAATTATGGAAAAAATATTTAAATGGCACAATCAATTTAATCCTCAAGGAAATACCAGAATTAACTGGTGTAGGAAACATTACATTAAATGCTGACCACATTATAACGGAAGGAAAGACTTTAAGAGATTTTAAGGAGGCTTCTATCAAAAAAATAACGCCGGAAATCCAAAATAGTTTAGCTAACTATATTTTATCACAAATAAGAAAAACTGAAATTGAGAAACCTGATTATATAACTTCATTTCATTTTCATGATTCAAATGAAGCATTTACCCTAAAGTATAATCAAGACTATTTCGTTAGAAATGATTTTACTGAAATAGTTTTAACCGCAATTTCAGAAAAAGAAAATCGATTATATTCATACAAAGAAAATAGTGAATTCCGAGAAGTGTGGCTTCTATTGGACTATGGTGACGCAAGTTTGGCTTCAGGATTTAAAGTAAAAAATGACTCCTTAAAGTCTACAATAAATAGTTCTTTCGACAGAATTTTCATTTTAAATAGTTTTAATCAAGCTTGTTTTGAAATTAAAATTGGAAGTAATAAATTGAATTATATTGCGAAGAAGCAATTTTCAGAACTAGCAATAAACTCGTAATATAGAAAAAATGACAGAAGCAATTTTTGGTCTTATCGGAGTATTAGTAGGTTCTGGAATTTCATGGTTTCAAACGTATTGGATAAGCAAAAGAACCGATATTAAAAATGCTAAATACCTTGCTATCCGAGTCGTATGCGTACTCGACAAATTCGTGGAAGATTGCGCGGATGTCATCAAAGATGATGGCCTTTCATATGGTCAACGTAATAGCGAAGGTTGCTTAGAGCCTCAGGTAAAATCCCCAGGACCTCCTATTTTTCCAAATGATGTCGATTGGAAAAGTATAGATCAGAATTTAATGTACAATCTACTTTCCTTGCCTTCTGAAGTTGAAGCTGGAGACAGAATGATTAATTTCTCTAGCGATATTGCATTCCCTCCAGATTATGAAGAATGGTTTGATGAACGCAAGTTTCATTATAGTCAATTTGGAATTACTGCTTGTAAATTATCTGATGAACTAACAAATAAATACAACATTAAAAAAAAGACTTATAATGATTGGAACCCAAAAGAAGATCTGCGAAACGAATTAAATAAAGTTTTAGAAATAAGAGAAAAGCGAATGATTAAACAACAACAGTTTGTCAACTCTGTTCTAAAAAAACAGCAATAAAATGTTCATAAAATTAATTTTAAAAACTTCCAACTAATCCTATGAAATTTGGCTTACAATGCCTAAAATCGTTGAAAAGAGTTCGAACAAACTCCCGTCCACGCTACATCCTAAGGACAATCATTTATTTGGTTGTCCTTTTTTTGTTTCTGTTTTTCAATGGTAAGATTAGATTTACTTTTGCACCACTGGAAAAAACATAAAATACGCTTTCTTCAGTGTTTTGAAAATCGGTATTATCGAATTGAAAATCCGATTTTATTTGTAGTTCGGGATGCCCTGAGGAACATCCAGAACAGCTGTAATGTAGCTGCGACGTTTTGGCAAACACCTCAAAGTCCTACGCTCCAAACTACGCCGGGATGGGAGCCCAACGACGAAAGGGAATCAGAAAATAGGGAGAAAACCACGCAAAAACAAGTATACTACTTCTGTAAGGGTAGTCGAAAAAAACATGTACTAATCCGAAACTTAGAAGAAGAAAAATTATTAGTAGTTGAGTAGGTTTTTTTCTATAACCAAATGATGATTCATTAAAAATGTAATACGCCACACTTAGTAGAAAAGCACCTAAAAAATAAATTCTCGTAAATATACCTATTGAGATGTCTATATGAAAAACGTGTAAGGTTGTAGCAACAAAAATATACAAGTTTAAAATGATTATTGCCAAAATGCTATGCACTAATACATTCAATAAGATTTTTATAGTGCTTTTCATATTTTGCTGATTTTTTACTCTAGTATTACTCTGCTCTCCGTATTTCTAACAAATCTAAATGTGATTCCACAAAGTTTAAAACTTTGAACCAAATGATAAAATTTTTTCTCCACAATATTAATCCACAATTATTTATTGCATCTTTATCTTCATAAACTTTTACTATTGCCATCATCAGTTCCAACCTACACAAATAAAAAATCAAAAAAAATGGAAGATCAAAAGAATGAAAATATCATTCCTGCTAAAGACACCACACCAAAGGTGACTGGTATAGGCGGGATTTTCTTTTTCTCAGAAAATCCAAAGGAAACCTCAGCCTGGTACCGAGAAAACCTGGGTATGGAAACCAACGATTATGGGTCTACTTTCGAATCGCGCAATATCCATAATGCTGAAGAAATCAATGCACTGCAATGGAGCCCTTTCAAAAAAGGCAGTTCATACTTCGTACCATCCCAAAAGGAATTTATGATTAATTACCGGGTGCAAAATATAGAGGCATTGGTAGAGAAACTGAAAGGAAACGGGGTCACCGTCCTAGACAGTATTGAGTCGTCTGAGTATGGCAAATTTGTTCACGTCATGGATGCAGAAGGGAACAAACTAGAGCTTTGGGAACCTATTGAAAGTATATCAACAGAGTAATTTAGCGGCTGGAAAGGATAATTTATACCAAGACAAAGCTATCTGAAAGCATAAAAAATAAAGCGCAACATCAAGTTGCGCTTTTTGTTTTTCAATAGAAAAACTACAAACCGATAAGCCGGGTTCTGTTGGATTATTGCTAATCCATGGCTATCATTTATCTGCGATGCGGCTCGCGCCAACACCTGTATCTGCCTACCCGCGTACATCAGGCGAGCAGCCCTCAATCGTACGCCTATTGGGCATTTCAGCACGCAAGGTTTACCCCGGAATATCGTTACCAATAAACCGCGTAGGCTCTTACCCTACATTTTCA
>DLGS01000272.1 GCA_002482815.1 Bacteroidetes bacterium UBA7688 | reverse complement strand
GCGGTGAGGGCGGGATTCGAACCCGCGGAACAGTTTGACCCGTTCGGCAGTTTAGCAAACTACTGGTATCGGCCACTCACCCACCTCACCTTTCCCCTATCCTTTTTCGGTAAGGGAGTGCAAAGATAATAGGATTAACTAAAAAACAAAATTTAAAACAGAATTTTATTTTTAGAAGCCTTTATTCTGCAATCAATTGGATACCCGCCTGAGCTAAACTTATTTTCTTTTCCTTGTACAAACCACCAATCGCCATCTTGAACGACTTCTTGCTCATCCCGAAAAAAGAATAGATTTCTTCAGGGTTACTTTTATCGTAATAAGGCAGGTAGCCGTTATTCTCTTTCAGCAAACGCAAAATTTTCTCAGCCTCACTCTCTATACGTTTATAACCACGCTCGCCGGGCATTACATCTATTTTATCTTCAGGCAAAATCTTTTTGATAAAGCCTTTTAATCGGTCGCCAATTTTCATTTCATGAAAGACATCACTGAAATGTATCAGACCCACATGCATCGAATTGATGATCACCTCAAAACCCAATTCTGTCTTGCGCGTCACCAAAAGATTGACCACATCATTCTCTTTTAATTCAACCGGATTTCCTTTCAGGTGATGCTGAAATTTTTCTGTCGCAGCCACCCGCCCTGTCATCTCGTCCAGATAGATGAGCACAGGAACTTTCATCCCTTTATACAACACACTCGCCTGCTGGGATAAGGGCAGAAACAAATCTTTAATGAGTCCCCATTCCAGGAACGCACCCTGATGCATAATGTCCTTTACCTCCAGCACCACAATATCGCCAACCGTGCCTTTTGGCCTTTCGGTTGTGGCTATCAGCCTCCCTTCACCATCGTGATAAATAAAAACTTCGAGTTCGTCGCCGGCATCCAGGCCATCGGGTACATAGCGTTTTGGCAATAAAATTTCTCCCTCTTCGCCACCATCCAGATAAGCGCCAAAATCCACCATTTTCACCACACGAAGTGTATAATAAGAACCTGATTGTATCATTTTTGAATTGTATGTATAATTGGCCACGAAAGTACGCACTAATTTTTTAGGGTGTGTCCCCGCCCCAAAAGCAGGGCCGGGCTGCCTGCCTCCCGGCAGGCAGGTTCGTTTCTATCTTTTGACCAAAACGGCAAAAGGATATCCACTGCTATCCCTCACACAAGGCTAAAACACCATCTATCTGCTATGAAACATCCGGTCTATAACAAATTGCCAAATTATGCATACTCATAGTGCCTGAATGATTAAATTGTCAAAATGCCTGATTACCTTTGCGCCGCTATGCAAATAGAAATACTAAAATCGAAGATACACCACGCCAAAGTGACGGAAGCCAATCTGCACTATGTAGGAAGCATTACCATTGATGAAAATCTGATGGACGCTGCAAATATTATAGAGCACGAGAAAGTACAGGTAGTGGTAATGGAAAACGGAGAACGCATAGAAACCTATGTTATAAAAGGTACCCGTGGAAGCGGTATGATTTGCCTTAACGGACCCGCAGCACGTCGTGTTTCACTGGGCGACACCTTAATCATTATGTCTTATGCCATAATGGATTTCGAATTAGCCAAAAAACACCAGCCATCTGTTGTTTTCCCAAAACCAAATAACCTTTTGTAGGATATTTCTTATAGTCAAACTCCGCCGATGAAGAAAAAGACAGTTTTTTTATTGTTACAATATGCCATCTTCTTCGGACTGGGCTTTGCGCTTGTTTATTGGCAATACACAAAACTGAATGCACAGGATATTGAAGATTTAAAAAAATCTTTAAGTCAGGTGTCTGAGCGGTGGTGGGTTTTTATTCCGATTGGCATAATCGGATTTCTTTCTCACTTTTTCCGGGCACTGAGATGGAAACTTATGCTGGAGCCGCTCAATATACGCCCGACTATTGTAAACATTACGGGTGCCGTATTTATGGGCTACCTGACTAATCTTCTGCTGCCACGAATGGGTGAGGTTGCAAAATGTACTGTAATTGCTAAATACGAAGATGAACCAGCCGATAAAATAATCGGCACAATCGTTGCAGAACGGGCATTTGATTTGATTTGCCTTATGTTAATTGCTATTCTCACATTCGCAGTTCAGGTAGATGTTGTTACACAATATCTCCAATATTTACTGGGCAAAATGGAAGGAAAAAATCTGCCCCTGATGGCTGGAATCGGACTGGCAGGAATGATTTTCTTCATCAGCTTATTGGTGTTTATTTACCGCAGAAACAAAACCGGAAAAATAGGTTTGTTCATAAAAGGGCTTGCCGAAGGGGTCACCTCTATCCTTGCCATGAAAAAACGTTTCCAGTTTATTCTCTATACTTTTTTAATCTGGGGCTCCTACCTTACTCTAATCTACATCGGTTTCTGGGCCTTACCGGCGACAGAACATCTTGGCCTTGGCCCCGCACTTTCCGTATTGGTTTTTGGGAGCCTGGGAATGATTGTTACACCAGGCGGATTGGGTGCCTATCCACAGGCTTTACAGTTGGTTTTGAATATGCTGTATGCAGTCAAAGACTCGTTTGGCCTGGCTTTTGGCTGGATATCATGGCTTGCACAAACATTGATCATTGCGATATTTGGTATCTTAGCCTTTCTCATTCTTCCTGTTTACAACAAAATACGCGATGAACAAGCTGCAGTGGATTCAAAATAAAATTATGGACAAGCCGGCTTTGCTCCGTTTTTGCAACAGCCAGCGAGTAAATGGCCGGAAAATCGTTTTTACCAACGGCTGTTTTGATATTATTCACCACGGCCATATCGACTTACTGAGCAAAGCGGCTGACGAAGGGCAGGTTTTAATCGTTGCCATCAATACAGATGCTTCTGTCAGAAAATTAAAAGGTGAGGAACGCCCTGTTAATAACGAGCAGGACAGGGCTTTACAATTAGCGGCTTTGTTATGTGTTGATGCCGTTTGTTTTTTTGAAGAAGATACTCCACTTAATCTGATACGGTTTTTGCATCCTGATGTGCTGGTTAAAGGCGGCGACTACACCATTGACCACATTGTAGGTGCAAATGAAGTACAGGAAAACGGAGGAAAGGTTGCTATTATTCCTTTTGTAAATGGTTATTCCACCTCAGGCCTGATCAACAAAATTAAAAGTTTGTAAGGTAGCCTGTTAGTATTGTCTTAATTCCGGATAATTAATGGCCGAAGTGCTCCACACCATCAGCAATTCAATAATTTGCATTCCGAAACACATCCCGATAATGCGCTTGCTATCTTTCTTCCTTATTTTTTTATCCGCATCTTCATTACGTGTTATTGCACAAACAGATTCTGTGGTAATGGACGGAACAATTACAGTGAACAAAACGGACAATTACAAATACAAAATAGTCGCGGTTGAGAGTAATGGAAAATGGCATGGCTACTCACTCCTGGATGAGAGTGGACCAAACGCAACAAAAACATCAGTATCCTTACAATTCTCAAAAGAAAAATCAGGTGTAACTTTTAGCGAACAGAAATTTATCAGCAGCAAATCAACTGAAAAAAATTTCTGCTTCATTGGTGGAGTGTTGAAAATGAATGAAAAAACCAATTCGGTTAAAGGTTTTTTCCTCGGAAAAGATGAGCAGGGGAAATTTTGTGGCAAAGGAACAATCAAATTAAGCATCAATGAGGCCGCTAAAAAAAAGATGACACCCGATGGAACAAAGGATACGAATACCACAACCGTAATCACCGGTTTTAAATCCGAATCGATTAAAGTCACTCAGGAAAATATCACGATTGAACTTTGGGATGGAGGCCTTAATGACCAGGATTCTGTAAGAGTGACATTGAATAAAACAGTGCTTGTTCCTGCGATGGAAATTTTGGATAAAAAAAAGACGATAACGCTGCAACTCAAAAAAGGGGAAAATATTTTTACCATAAAAGCGCTGAATGAAGGCAGCAAAGCACCAAATTCAGTTCAGTTAAATATACACGACCAAGGCAGGACATTCAAGGTTATTTCTTTTTTGAAAACAAATGAGGAATCGACTATAAAAATTAAACTATAGTTGACTTAAATTTGATGACAAAAATTTAATACAGCTATTCAGCACATGGGTTTATTTTCGCAAATAATTGAGCAATTTTTCCAGAAAACATGAAGAAAGTAAAAGAAGCGATTGTTCGGGATTTAAGTTGGCTCTCCTTTAATGAGCGTGTGCTTCAGGAAGCCAAAGACCCTTCTGTGCCCGTTTTTGACAGGTTACGTTTTCTTGGAATATTTTCAAATAACCTGGACGAGTTTTTCAGGGTGCGTGTGGCTACTTTAAATAAAATGGCAAAGCTTGGCAAAGCGGCAAAAGTACACCTGGAACAAAATCCGGAAGGCATTCTTCGCGAAATCCAACAGACGGTTATTCTTCAGCAAAATGATTTTGACAATACTTACCAGCAAATTATAAATGAGCTGGCAGAGCAACGGATTTTCATAAAAAACGAACAGCAATTATCGCACGAACAGGAAGCCTATATCCGTGAATATTATACCAACAAGGTAAGTTCCCAGATTGTTCCACTGATGATTGAGAGTATCCCTCAAATGCCATTGCTACGCGACAAATCCATCTATCTGGCTTGTGTTTTGCGAAGCAAAAAAATCAAAAAACATAACAGCTACGCACTGATAGAAATACCAACAAAGGTGCTTCCCCGCTTTATTATCTTACCGTCTGAGAAAGGAAGTACAGATATTATTTTACTGGAAGACATTATTCGTTTCAATCTCCCCAATCTTTTCGCTCCGTTTGGCTTCGATGATTTTAGCGGATATATTATCAAAGTGACAAGAGATGCAGAGCTGGAAGCCGACAATGATGTGAACGCAACCATCATCGAAAAGCTCGAAAAACAAATTAAAAACCGGAAAAGAGGCAAAACAACAAGGTTTGTTTTCGACCGGAATCTTGATCTTGGTCTGTTGGATTTTCTTTCAAAAAGATTGGAACTAAGTAAGAAAGACAACCTTATTCCCGGCGGCCGCATTCACAATTTTAAAGACTTTATGGATTTCCCGTCTTCAGTTTTTAAAAATCTGAAGAGCAGGCCAAAATCTTTTGTGCATCCCAAATTATTACAACCCATCCGCATTATGCATGTGCTGGACAAAGAAGATGTAATGCTTCATTGTCCCTATCATTCTTTCGATTCTATTATTGATTTTTTACGGGAGGCGGCTATCGATCCTTTTGTACAAAGCATAAAAATAACCTGTTATCGCCTGGCCAAGGATTCGAAAATAGTGAATACATTAGTGAATGCAGTCCGCAATGGAAAGACCGTAACGGTAATGCTGGAATTGCGCGCCAGGTTTGACGAAGAAGCCAATATGGCCTGGAAAACGGTGTTGGAAGAAGAAGGGGTAAAAGTTATTTTGGGTGTACCTAATATGAAGGTGCATGCAAAGCTTTGTATTATTAAAAGAAGAGAAAATAATCGTACCAAACAATATGGATTTGTCTCTACCGGCAACCTAAATGAAAATACCGCTGCTTATTATGGTGACCATTGCCTGCTTACATCTAACAGAAATATTCTGGCGGACGTAAACAGAATTTTTACTTGCCTTGAGAAACCAAAAGTGGATTTGACCGAACTGAAATTATGCAAAACACTTCCGGTTGCACCTACCTCCATGCGCAAATTTTTCAGCGATTTAATTGACAAAGAAATAGAATTTGCAAAAAAGAAAAAACCTGCTTCCATTACAGTTAAATTAAACAGCCTTGTTGATAAGGTTTTGGTTGAAAAGCTTCAGCAGGCCGCACTTGCAGGTGTTGAAGTCAAACTGGTCATCAGAAGTATATGCTCCATTATTACCCAAAGTAAAGCTTACAAAAAGGATATAAAAGCCGTGAGTATTATTGATGAATACCTTGAACATGCGAGAGTATTTATCTTTAATAATGCAGGAACGCCTAAGGTATTTATTTCTTCAGCCGACTGGATGATCCGAAACCTTGACCACCGTGTGGAAGCAGCCTGCCCGATTCTGGATATTCACTTACAGAAAGAACTGATTGACATTCTGAACATCCAGCTTTCAGGTAATGTAAAAACAAGAATTCTGAATAATGAGCAGGATAATTTGTATGTTGCACATCAGGAGAATGAAGCTGAAATTCGTTCTCAGGTAGAAATTTACAATTACCTGTTCAAACAAGCGCAAAATTGATTTTAGGAGCGATAGATATTGGTTCAAATGCAGCACGGTTGCTTATTTCGGAAGCTGCCCTCTATAAGAATGGCACCGTTGATTATACCAAATTGACGCTATTACGCATTCCTCTGCGCCTGGGTTTTGAGGTTTTTGAAAAGGGAATAATTTCTGCTGAAAAACAGAAGCAATTGCTGGATACAATGAAGGCTTACAAATTGCTGATGGACATTTACAAAGTAGAGAGTTACAGAGCCTGCGCCACTTCTGCCATGAGAGATGCTAAAAATGGCAAGCAAATAATAGCTGAAGTGTTGAAAGAAACAGGAATCAACATTGAAATTATTGCCGGCCAGGAAGAAGCCAACATTATCTACGAAACACATATTGCTGAAAACCTGAGCACCGGAAAATCTTATTTATACATCGATGTCGGTGGAGGAAGTACGGAAGTAACCCTTTTTGCAGACAATAAAATTGCGTTCAAAGAATCCTTTAATATTGGCACCATTCGTTTGCTCAATAAATCTGTTACAGACGAACAATGGAACCATATGAAGTGGTACATCAAAACACATACAGCCGGCCTGCAGCCACTTGTAGCCATTGGTAGCGGCGGGAATATCAACAAGATTTTTTCTTTATCCAAAAAGAAAGAAGGAAAACCACTGACGCTTGAATTACTCAAAGACTACTGCAGAGAACTGAGCGCATCAACTGTTGAAGAGCGGATGCATCTTTATAATTTCCGGGCTGACCGCGCCGATGTTATTGTACCTGCACTTGAAATATTTGTTGCAATAATGAGATGGAGCGGAGCCGTTGAAATCTATGTTCCAAGGATAGGCCTGGCAGACGGGCTTATTAAAATGCAATATGCAGAACGAATGCGTCAGAAATAATTTTTTTACGGACAATATATTCTGAAATCCTTCATTTTTACATAATCGTTCCATAACAATAGGGTCATATCTGTTGGTTTATTTTGCCTGTACCAATACACGCAAAAAACAATGGAACCACGTGAGCCTGAAATTGTGATTATCTCCGATGTGCATCTTGGAACCTATGGATGCCATGCAAAGGAATTACTCCAATACCTGAAAAGCATCAAGCCGAAAATGCTGATTCTTAATGGAGACATTATTGACATCTGGCAATTCAGCAAACGCTACTGGCCAGGCGCGCATATGCAGATCCTGAAACATATTACAGGACTTATTGCAGAAGGTATTCCGGTGTATTACATTCCGGGCAACCATGATGAAATGCTTCGAAAGTTCAAAGACTTCCAACTGGGCTCCTTAAAAATCACAAACAAACTATCCCTTACTGTAAACAACAGCCGGCTTTGGATTTTCCATGGTGATGTGTTTGACGTAGTGATGCAACATAGCCGCTGGCTGGCGAAGCTTGGCGCTGTAGGTTATGACACCTTAATTCTGATAAACAGGGTAGTTAATTTTATCTCTAAAAAATTTAATGGTGGTAACATTTCATTGTCCAAAAAAATAAAAAACTCGGTGAAAGGAGCAGTGAAATTTGTGAATAATTTTGAAACAACTGTAACCACAATTGCCGCTGAAAACAATTATCAATATGTTATTTGCGGTCATATCCATCAGCCTGAAATCAGAACAATGGCTACAAAATTTGGACCGGTTATTTATATGAATTCCGGCGATTGGATTGAGAATCTGACAGCCCTGGAATATGAAAATGATAAATGGCAACTCTACAAATATTCGGAGGACAAAGTTGCTCAAAGCATCAGCCTTAAATATCCACAGGAAAATAAAGAGTCCGCAAAAGACCTGATGAATATACTGATGCAGGAAATGAATTTAAAAACGCCAATGCATTAAAGCAGAGAATATGAAAATACTGTATGCTATCCAGGGAACCGGAAACGGCCATCTGGCAAGGGCAATAGAGCTATACCCTATCGTTTGTCAATATGGAGAAGTTGACATTCTTGTCAGCGGAATACAAGGAGATATCGCACTACCCTTTCCTGTCAGATACAAGCTACCGGGTTTAAGTTTTATTTTTGGAAAACACGGAGGCATCAATAAATGGAGCACTTTCAAACGATTGAATCCTTTCCGGCTTATCAGGGATATTTTTACGCTGCCGGTAGCTGAATATGATTTAGTTATCAACGATTTTGAGCCCGTAAGCGCCTGGGCTGCAAAACTTCAACAAGTACCAATAATTATACTTAGCCATCAATTGGCAGTACTTCATCCGGCTGCGCCAAAACCATTTGAAGATGATTGGTTTGGAAGATGGGTTTTAAAAAATTATGCCACACAGGGGCAAGGATTCGGATTTCATTTTAAATCGTTTGGCCACAATATTTTTACGCCGGTAATCAGAAGCCAGGTAAGAAATTTACCGGTTTCAGATGAAGGACACTACACGGTGTATCTCCCATCCTATGATGACAACACCATCGTAAGAGAGTTGTCAGTTTTTGAATGTATAAAATGGCAGGTATTCTCCAAACATTGCCACGAAGCTTTTGAATTTAAGAACATTTCTGTTCGCCCGATAGAAAATGAGGCTTTTATAAAAAGTATGGCCAACAGCACAGGTGTATTGTGCGGTGCAGGTTTCGAGACGCCCGCCGAAGCATTGTTTTTAGGGAAAAAACTACTGGTAATCCCAATGTCAGGCCAATACGAACAACAATGCAATGCTGCATGCCTGAGTACATTGAATGTTCCTGTTATCGATGCTTTACATAAGAAGAACAGAAATCAGATTGCGGGTTGGCTGGACAATGAAAACAAGGTGGTTGTAAATTATCCGGATAATGCTGAGGTAGTAATCGGGAAAGTAATGGAGACCTATTGGGCCAGTCAAAAAGGGCACTTTACGGTCCCGACAATCTGATTTCTATTTTCGGGATGCGCTTTGCTCACGGAGCATTTCGCCATAACTCAAGCCTCGCTCCAGTGCCATTACGACCATTACAATGCGCTTTTCCTGCGTGGCTTGCTGCTTTGCGCTATCAATCCATTTGCTGTAATAATTCTGATGAGAACGTGGCATTTTATAAAACACTTCTTTAGAACGGGCGGAAGTTTCTATTCCTTCTACCAAGCGTTCGTTGAGTTGATATTCCGTTGAATCCAACTCCATCCTGACATTCAAAATGGCACCTTCTTTTTTAGCCACTGCCTTGCGCATAGCTGCATTAATGGCTAAAATAAATGTTCCTCCCCCCATTGGGATTATGGCAACACCATTTATTTGATGCTTGTCCAGTAAGCCTTTCACCCGATAAGACTTCCTTACACCCGGATTTAACTCATCAGCTATATCGGCCGGAATTTCAATGTAAGTCCATCCGGTTTTTTCACCTTGCTCCCCAAATTTATGTATGGTTGCTGTAAACTGAATCATGGTCAAACGAGACTAAGAATTTTATCGCTGTGCATCAACAACAGCAATAGCTACAATATTGACAATCTGCCTTACGGTGCTTCCTAATTGCAAAACCTGAACCGGTTTTTTCATTCCAATCAAAATTGGCCCTACTGCTTCTGCCCCGCCGACTTCCTGTAATAAATGATAAGCAATATTTCCGGAAGCCAGGTTAGGGAAAATCAAAATATTGGGTGATTCATCTACAAGGCTGGAGAAAGGATAATTTTCGCGCAGCAATTCTTTATTAAAAGCAACTCCTGCCTGAATCTCCCCATCAATGGTAAGACTCGGACGCAGTTCTTTGATTCTTGCTACTGCGTTTCTGACAGTGATTGTTTCCGGCAATATGCTGCTTCCGAAATTGGAAAATGACAGCATCGCCACAACAGGTTTTATATTCAGTGAGCTGACAAAATTGGCTGCCTGCATAGTGATATCAATCAATTCATCCTCCGTAGGATTTGCATTGACTGTTGTATCAGCAAAAAAGAGTGGTCCCCGTTTGGTCAGCATCATATACATCCCGGAAACTTTACGCACCTGATTTTTGACGCCAATAATTTCCAATGCAGGACGTAGTGTGCTTGGATATTGTCTTGTAAGTCCGGAAATCAAAATGTCTGCGTCACCGGTTTCTACCATCATACAGCCGAAATAGGTCCGGTCGCGCATCAGTTTTTTCGCTTCATAAAAATTGACACCACGGCGTTGTCTTTTTTCAAAATATAATTTTCCAAACCGCTCCCTGTTCTTTTCCTGCTCTTCACTTTTCGGGTCTATAATAATCACATCATCCAGCGCCAGCTGATGTTCTTTAATCATGGAATTGATTTTATGAATTCCACCCAATAAGATAGGAATGGCAATTCCATCGTCTTTGGCTTGCTGAGCCGCTTTCAGGATTTTCAGATTTTCAGCTTCTGCAAAGACAACACGCTTCGGATTTTGTCTTGCCTTGTTCATTATAAAGCGCAGGATATTCTCATTTTCGCCCTGCCGGCTATACAATTCAGATTCGTATTTATCCCAGTCGGTAATAGGTTTCCGGGCGACGCCGCTCTCCATCGCAGCCCGCGCCACAGCAGGAGAAACTGTTGTGAGCAATCGCGGGTCAATCGGTTTCGGAATAATATAATTCTCGTCAAAATGCAAATTCTTGGCGCTATACACCACATTCACCATGTCCGGAACGGGTTCTTTTGCCAAAGCGGCTAAAGCCTTAACAGCCGCAAGTTTCATTGCTTCGTTTATACTGGTCGCACGAACGTCTAATGCTCCTCTGAAAATGTAGGGGAAACCCAAAACATTATTAACCTGGTTAGGATAATCGCTTCTGCCTGTCGCAATAATTGCATCAGGGCGCGCTGCAATGGCAACATCATACGGTATTTCGGGTTCAGGGTTGGCCAAAGCAAAAATGATAGGCTTGCTTCCCATTCCCTTTATCATATCAGCAGTAATAATATTTCCAACTGAAAGTCCTAAAAAGATATCTGCTCCTTTAAGTGCTTCAGTTATTGAAACTGCAGGAATATGCTGCGCAAAGTTTTTCATTTGCTCGCTGATATCAGTTCGGGATGAAACGACCATTCCGTTGACATCAAACATAAAAATGTTTTCCACTTTTGCACCAAGCGCCACATAAATATTGCAACATGCAATAGCAGCGGCACCTGCACCACTAACCACAAATTTAATTTCATCGATTTTCTTACCGACTAATTCCAGTGCGTTCAGCAAGGCAGCTGCAGAAATTATTGCCGTACCGTGCTGGTCGTCATGCATCAGCGGGATACTCATTTCCTTTTTTAGCCTGGCTTCAATTTCAAAACATTCCGGCGCTTTAATATCCTCCAGATTTATGCCTCCGAATGTTGGCTCCAGGGCTTTTACCACCGAAACAAAATGATCCACATCAGTTGCATTGACCTCAATATCAAACACATCAATATCAGCAAATATTTTGAACAATAAGCCCTTCCCTTCCATCACCGGCTTACTGGCTTCGGGACCAATATTTCCCAATCCCAGAACAGCCGTACCATTACTGATAACTGCTACCAGATTACCTTTTGAGGTATAACGATATACATCTTCAGGGTTATTAAAAATCTCTTTACATGGCTCAGCAACGCCGGGAGAATAAGCTAAAGAAAGGTCTCTTTGGGTTTTGGTTTCTTTGGAAGGAATAACTTCAATTTTGCCGGGACGACCTTTTTCGTGGTATTCAAGCGCATCTTCTTTTCGTATCAACTGAGCCATTATAACATGTAAGATTTTAATGAAAAAATAAAGAACCAACTGCTTTTCACAGAAGGTTCTTCAGATAGTGGAACATTAATTGATTCCTAATAATTCCACATCAAATATCAAGCTTGAGTTCGGACCGATTTCAGCACTGACATGACGATCGCCATAAGCTAAGTCAGCCGGTAAAAACAAACGCCATTTGCTGCCAATACTCATTAATTGTAAAGCCTCTGTCCATCCTTTGATAACCATATTCAACGGGAATGTTGCCGGTTGACCACGCTGAACAGAACTGTCAAAAACTGTTCCATTGATAAGCGTACCATGATAATGACATGTCACTTTATCCGTTGCAGATGGTTTAGATCCTTCAGCAGCAGTCAGAATTTGATATTGTAATCCACTTGGCAAGGTAACAATTCCTTCTTTTACCTTATTGGCTTCAAGAAACTCCTGTCCTTCTTTCAGGTTTTTAGCAGATAATTCCTGTTTTGATTGAAATAAACGATCTGTTATACTCATATTTTTTTCTGTTTGGATGCTAAATTAAGGCAATTCGACCGAACAGGCATTTCATAATTGTTTTGATAAATTTCCGCTTTATCAGAAATACGACCATTTTTTTAAGAAAATCATAAGTTCTGACTGAAAATTTCCTTTAAAAACCTACATTAAAAAAATTACCTTTGCACACCTTTTAATAAGGAAATTTCTTAAATATATTTATGAGTGCCATAGTCGAAAAATTAGAAGTCATAAAAGCAAGATTTGATGATCTTGGCGTTGCGCTGACCAACCCTGAGGTTGTTGGCGATAATAAACGTTTTATGACGGTGAGTAAAGAATACCGCAAACTAGAAAAAATAGTTGAGCCCTATCGCAAATACAGGGCTTGTCTGGATGGTATTGCTTTTGGTAAAGAAGTGCTGGAGACCGAAACCGACCCTGAGCTTCGCGAAATGGCGAAATCAGAAATGGAAGAGCAATCCCAGCAATTGGAAGTGCTGGAAGAAGAAATCCGCCAATTGTTAATACCCAAAGATCCGCAGGATGAAAAAAATGCTGTGCTTGAAGTAAGAGCCGGAACAGGTGGCGATGAAGCAAGTATTTTCGCAGGCGATTTGATGCGTATGTATTTGCGCTATTGCGAGCGCCGCGGTTGGAAAGTAAGCCTGATAAGTGAAACAGAAGGAACAGCCGGCGGATATAAAGAAGTGCAACTGGAAGTTCAGGGAGAAGATGTATATGGAACATTGAAATTTGAAAGCGGCGTGCATCGTGTTCAGCGTGTTCCTGCTACAGAGGCCAGTGGCCGCTTACATACCTCAGCCGCAACTGTCGTGGTAATGCCCGAAGCAGAAGAAATCGATTTCGAATTGAAAGAAAGCGACCTGAAAATGGAAACTGCAAGAAGTGGTGGTGCCGGCGGACAGAATGTAAATAAGGTAGAAACCAAGGTTATCCTTACCCACGTTCCAACAGGTACAGTTATCACCTGTCAGACAGAACGCTCGCAGCTTGGTAACCGCGAGAAAGCAACCAATATGATGCGTACAAAATTGTATGAAGAACAAGTACGCAAACATGAAGATGAAATTTCATCGCGCAGAAAAAGCCTTGTGAGTACAGGCGACCGTTCTGCCAAAATCCGTACCTATAATTATCCGCAGGGACGTGTGACAGACCACCGCATCAATATGACCGTATATACACTTGATGCATTTATGAATGGGGAAATTCAGGAAATGGCATCGGCACTGGCTTTTGCTGAAAATGCTGAGAAAATGAATGCCGGAGAAACAATCATTTAACATTTAAGCTTTAATTTGCGGGAGTATCCCAAAATTGAACCACAAAAATTCAAAAAAGAAACAAATGAATACACCCACATTTGATTTGGTGGAAATTATCAAAGTCATTCAGCGCAATGCAAAACTCATTCTCGGCATTACGTTTGTAACAGCCTTAATCGGAGCCGTCGCTTATAAAGTGAAAGACAAAGAATATAAAGCCAAAGGTGAAGTCTACATGCTTAATCCGCTTTATGGAGACAGAAACCATATCCTTCGACGTTCAAACGGGGACATGCGTTTTGTGGATTATTTTGGAACAGAGGGTGATGTGGATAAAGCAATGACGATGATCGAATCGAAAGACGTAGAAGATTCTGTCATTACGCAATGTGGCCTGTACGGTGCTTATAAAATGGATTATGGCAATCCTAAAGACAGAGCGGCAATGAGCGAACGTTACAGAAATATGTTTGAAGCCAAGCGTACAGAGAATGCAAGTATTATGTGCAGTTTTGTGGATACAGACCCCAAACGTTCAGCCCAGGTACTGGATGCTATTGTTAATGTTACTGATTATAAATTCAGGTCTTATCTTGCCAAAGTCAAAAACAGTGCCACGGGTAAGATTAATACTAAAATAAAGGAACTTGACCAGCAAATAAATATTTTTACAGATTCTTTGATTGCACTTCGTAACCAATATCAAATTTACGATATCATCAGTCCGACCCGTCAGAACCTGATGGTAACAGCTATTTCGGGTGCAGGGAAAGTTAACCCGGCTGAAGGTGTGGAAAAAATTCAGAATCTGGAGTCTTTAAAAGACCAACTGGTTATCAGCAGAGCAGAACTTTCTGCTACATCTAACGAACTGACAACAAATGGAGTAGATGAAGTGAAAATACTACATTATGTTTCTACCCCATTTACACCAAACAAACCTTCTGGTTTAGGTTTCATACTCACAACATTAGCATGCGCCTTTGCTGCATTCTTTTTTAGTGTTTTATTATTCTCCTTTACCTCTTATATCAAAGCACTAGCCAATACAGAACGCTAATGTTCTCTTCGCTCAGCAACAATCAGCGCTATATACATATTGCGGGCACCAGCCTGCTGATATTGTGTGCAGCATTGTTTGCCGGTCTGGGAAATTTAATTTTTCTTGCAGTTCCTTTCGGTATCCTGTTTACTGCACTTTTATTTTTTAACTGGAAATCAGCATTCTGGCTGATGTTGTTTTTTATTCCCTGCTCGATACAGGTATGGTTTTTAGGCGAAACATTATCAACATCCTTACCCGACGAGCCAATGATGTGGTTGTTTTTGCTGTTGACGATTGCATTGATTGCCAGAAAACCAACAATATTACCGGAATGGTTTTGGCGAAATTCACTGACCCTGATTATTGTGCTGCAGTATGTCTGGCTGATTGTGACGGTCATTTATTCACATGAACCACTTTTATCCCTAAAGTTCCTTGCTGCCAAAACCTGGTTTTTAGCGTCCTTTTTTATCATTCCTATTTTCATTTTTAAAGAAAAAAAAGACTGGCGAAAAGCTTTTTTACTCATCTTAATACCAACCACCATTTTAATGGTTGTTATTTTCTATAAACATTGGAAATTAGGCTTTTCATTTGAACGTATTCAGGTTGCCATCCGATATCTTTTTTATAATCATGTTGATTATTCTACTTTCTTATCAATGGTTTTACCTATGCTTTGCATCGCTTTTTATTTGTGTAAAGGCAAAGGTTTATTTCTTCGCTTGTTGCTGATTGGGTTAATCATGTTTTACCTGCTGGCCATTAATCTGGCTTATGCCAGAGCAGCAGTATTAGCCGTCTTATTTTCATTTACCATTCTTTTTGCAATAAAGTATAAGCTGGTCAACTTTATTATGCCTGCGTTTTATGCTTTTATTATTTTTATTGTCGCCTACGCCTCCAACAAAAACAATTTTATCGATTATCGTCCTGATTTCTCAAGGACTTATATGCATAGAACATTCAAGGAGCATATCATTGCTACTTTTAAAGGAACGGATATGAGTTCGATGGAAAGGATTTATCGTTGGATTGGTGCGGTGAGAATGAGTACTGACGAACCTTTAAAAGGCTATGGACCAAACTCATTTTACTTTTATTATAAACCTTATACTGTTACCTCGTTTGTAACTTATGTAAGCAGAAATCCCGAAAGATCCACAACGCATAATTATTTCCTGCTGATGTTGGTAGAACAAGGTTGGCCGGCAATGATTTTGTATGCTATACTGATTGCAGTTTTCTTTGCAAAAGCACAAAAAATATATCATCGTCAAAAGGACGCGTTTTATCGCTCATGCACGATGGCAGTTGCGATGATTTTTGCGGCGTGCTTTGTAAATAATTTCTTTTCGGAACTGATAGAAACACACAAAATCGGTTCAATCTTTTACTTATGTATTTCACTAATGATTGTTCTGGAATATAAAAGCAGAAACCAGCCTGCAGAAGCTGAAGCCGGACAATCAAACATTCAGAAAGCCTTATAAGCATACTCCCGAAAATTTAATATTAATTAATTGTTACCATTTCCTAACTTTAGGTAAATAAAATGGTGACGAAAAGTGGGAACCGGGTCTAAAATATTATTGCTGTTGTTATTCATTGGTTTTTTGCCTGCTGCAAATGCAAGTCAAAAGCAAATCCGGTTTGACTTTTATGGCGATTCCCTTTCCTTTAATCTTGATAACCTCGATACTGTTTCTTATAATTCAAATGATATTTCAGAGCAAAGTATCCTTGCTTTTTATCAAAAAGCAAGTACACTCCATTTCCGTCCTTTGGTAAATCATTTACTGTATTACAAACAAAAAAATAATCTGGACGATTGGTTTTATTATCAACTCATCCGCAAAACTGCACAGCAGATCTGCCCCAAACAGAAAAACTTTGAGTTGTATACCTTGTACAAATGGTTTTTAATGAGCCAATCTGGTTATGATGCACAGTTGGCCATTTCGGATAACAAACTGCTTTTTTACATCCTCAGCGAAGACAACATTTATGATATTCCTTTTTATAAAAAAAACGGGAAACAATATGTATGCCTCAATTACCACGATTATGGAAGCAAAATTGATTTTAAAAACCTTGCTTTCTTTTCCGTAAATATTGAAATACCTGAAGCAAAAAAACCGTTTTCCTACAGGGTAACAAAAATGCCAGATTTCAATACAGAAAGTTATGCTGAAAAAGACCTTCAATTCAATTACGAAAACAAGGAATATACCTTCAAAGTGATGGTGAACCCTGAAGTGAAAAATATTTTCGTCAATTATCCTGTTGTGGATTATGAATCCTATTTCAATATTCCGCTCAGCCACCGGACTTACAACTCGCTTATTCCGGAATTAAAAGGAGCTGTGAAAAATATGTCTCAAAAAAAGGGTGTGGATTATCTGATGCGGTTTTCACGCAATGCATTTGCTTACAAAAATGACGAAGAATCATTTGGTAAAGAAAAAAGATTATCACCGGAGCAAACGCTTTTGTATAGCAGCAGTGATTGCGATGACAGAGCCGCTTTATTCTTTTCGCTCGTCAAAGAAATTTATAACATTCCAATGATTGTTTTGCTCTATCCAAAACACGTCACAATTGCTGTTCAGTTTGAAAAATCTTCCGGCAAACCAATTCTATATAAAGACCGGAAATATTATGTTTGTGAACCTACACCACAACCAGGCGATTTATCTATCGGACAGATAAACCCTAAACTGCGCAACGTTCCCTATGAAATCGCGTATGAGTATACTCCTGCAGTAAAATAATTACTGAATTCCACTTCTGATTTGACGAAGCAAATATGCTACAGACAAAATATGTAATTACCGAATTGTAAGTTTATATTTGCGCTCGTAAATTACCCCCTCTTTTTATTAAAATACTACAATGAAAAATACTCCATTTACCCCAATGCATGTTTTGCTGGGCGCTAAGATGGCCGAATTTGCCGGCTACAACATGCCAATCTCTTACTCTGGCATTAATGAAGAACATCATACCGTACGCAACAATGCGGGGGTGTTCGATGTGAGCCATATGGGTGAATTTATCCTGAAAGGCGACAAAGCTTTAGACCTTATTCAGCGTGTAACAAGCAATGATGCGAGTAAATTAACCAACGGAAAAGCGCAGTATTCCTGCCTGCCAAATAATAATGGTGGCATTGTTGACGATCTTTTGGTGTATTGCATTGAAGAAAACAACGTTTATATGCTTGTTGTAAATGCATCCAATATTGAAAAAGATTGGGCATGGATCAGTTCCTTTAACACAGAAAATGTTGATATGGAGAATATTTCTGACCGCACCAGCCTTCTTGCCGTTCAGGGGCCGAATGCAGTAAAATATATGCAGGAGCTTACGGATATGGACATTACAAATCTCAAATACTACACTTTTGCTAAAGGTACTTTTGCTGGTGTTGAAAATGTACTAGTGAGTGCGACTGGCTACACAGGAGCTGGTGGAGTTGAAATTTATTTTGAAGAAAAAGACGGCGCTTCCGAAAAGATATGGAACGAAATTTTCCGTGTTGGCGGCCCAAGTGGTATGAAACCGATTGGTTTGGCAGCCCGCGATACACTACGTCTCGAAAAAGGTTTTTGCTTGTATGGTAATGATATTAATGATACAACTTCGCCATTGGAGGCCGGTTTGGGCTGGATTACAAAATTCACGAAAGACTTTAATGGAAGAGCCTTACTGGAAGAGCAAAAAGCGAATGGCGTTTCAAGGAAATTAGTTGGATTTGAAATGGTAGACAAGGGAATTCCTCGTCATGATTACATTGTTGCCGATGCTGCAGGAAATGATATTGGCGTTGTAACCTCAGGCACCCAGGCACCAAGCCTTGGAAAAGCGATAGGAATGGCCTATGTAGCAAAAGACCACAGCAATGAAGGTTCTGAAATTTACATTAAAGTTCGTGACAAAGCATTGAAAGCACTTGTTGTAAAATTACCTTTCGCATAGACAAACTTCTAATTCCAGTAAATAAAATTTCCAATGCTTCCTAAATACAATAGAATATTATTAAAATTATCCGGTGAGTCATTAATGGGCGACAGGAACTTTGGTCTGGACCCAAAGATGCTGACGCAATATGCGCTGGATATTAAAAGCATCATCGAAATCGGCATTCAGGTTTCGGTGGTAATTGGCGGCGGTAATATTTATCGTGGCATGAACGAAAGCGAAACAGGAATAGAACGGGCTCAGGGAGATTATATGGGAATGTTGGCAACTGTTATTAATGGGATGGCGCTTCAGGCTTCACTCGAAAAATGCGGTGTAAAAACCCGTTTGATGAGTGCCATAAAAATGGAACAAATAGCTGAACCCTATATTCGCAGAAGAGCAATAAGGCACCTTGAAAAAGACAGGGTTGTTATTTTTGCAGCAGGAACCGGCAATCCATACTTTACTACAGATACAGCCGGAGCTCTTCGTGCAGTAGAGATACAGGCTAATGTAATTTTAAAGGGAACCAGAGTGGACGGCATTTATACTGCCGACCCGGAAAAAGATAAAACCGCAACCAGATATGATTCCATTACTTTTGCTGAAGCAATCAGTAAAGAATTGAAAGTAATGGACATGACTGCGTTCACTTTATGTCAGGAAAATAACCTGCCGATAATTGTGTTTGATATGAACAAACCAGGAAATTTACTGGACGTTGTGAATGGCAAACAGGTTGGTACAATCGTGAAATAATTAATACTTATTTTAAGAAAAAGCTGCATCAATACCACGATGCAGCTTTTTTTATGGGCATTTCTAGTGAAATCTTATCGACAATAAAAAAGAGGCTGATCAATTAAGACCAGCCTCTTTTGAATTTCAACTATAATTTATTCCTAGTACACAACTAATTTCTCAGTTTGACGAAGATTGTCGTCACCAGTAATGTGTACCATATAGAAACCTTTAGCACTGATATAAGATGCAGGAATTTCGATACGGGCATTATTCTGATCAACTTTTGTAGTCGTAGCATAAACTGTTTTACCAGTTACATCCAACACTTGAATTGAAACATTCGCATTTGCTTTGCTGAACAATACATAAGCATTAGAATTAGTAGGATTTGGTGCAACGGTAGCATTCTTGTCTCCAAGTATCATTTCATTAACAGACAATGGATTATTACTGATATTGATACGATCCATATAGAAGTTGTTGCCCGAAGCATATTGATAC
>DLGS01000298.1:851-4179 GCA_002482815.1 Bacteroidetes bacterium UBA7688 | reverse complement strand
TACAATAACCCAGGTTATTGCTTTCCCGAATTAAACCATACTTACGGCATATCTTTTGTCTCCACAGGTCATCCCCTGATTCCCGAAAGTAAAAGAGTATGTAACGACCTTGATTTTAATGAACACCCCTTCGTTATCCTGACCGGTTCGAATATGTCCGGCAAAAGCACTTTTTTAAGAACCCTGGGCATCAACATGGTTTTGGCAGGGATGGGTTCGGTAGTTTGCGCCCGGTCAGCCAGCATTCATCCTTTACCTGTTTTTGTTTCGATGCGGCAGACCGATTCCCTTGCAGACAGTGAGTCCTATTTCTTCGCAGAAGTAAAAAGATTAAAATATATTATTGACGGTTTGCAGCAGGAACCCTCTTTTGTATTGCTGGATGAAATATTGCGCGGAACAAACTCAGATGATAAAAGAAGCGGTACAATAGGTGTGATCGAAAAAATTATCCTGACAAAAGCCATCGGAGCCATCGCCACACACGACCTGGAGGTTTGTCATACAACCGATAAATATCCGGGAATACTGTCCAACCAGTGTTTTGAGGTAGCCATTGTGGATGACGAACTGGTGTTTGATTACACCTTACGCCAGGGAATATGCCAAAATAAAAGCGCAACCTTTCTGATGAAAAAAATGGACATCATCTGAAAAACGGAGGCCTTCAGGATGAAGGAACTGAATAAAAAATATAATCTGCTAAAAAAATATACACCTGCGGTTATTGTATTTTGTCATTTGTTACATTTGCGCATCTTTTAAAAAATCCTAAAACAGTAAAAAACAAATGACGCAGCACATTACAATGGGTAGCAATGGTAAAATCAATGTTCCCGACCATCCTATTGTTCCATTTATTGAAGGCGACGGTATCGGTCCCGAAGTGTGGGCAGCCAGCAAATTAGTATTGGATGCTGCTATCGAAAAAGCATACAAAGGCACAAGAAAAATTGAGTGGAAAGAAATTCTGGCTGGCGAAAAAGCCTTTAACCAGACCGGCGAATGGTTGCCTGTAGCCAGTCTTGACGCATGTAAAGAATACCTGGTTTCTATCAAAGGACCATTGACCACACCGATTGGAGGCGGTATCCGTTCCCTGAATGTGGCACTGCGCCAGGAACTGGATTTGTTTGTTTGTCTTCGCCCGGTGGAATGGTTCCAGGGTGTGCCATCTCCGGTGAAACATCCTGAAGATGTGGATATGGTGATTTTCCGCGAGAATACCGAAGATATCTATGCCGGAATCGAATTTAACTACGATACCCCTGAAGCGAAAAAACTGCTTGATTTCCTGACGAATGAATTAGGTGCAGGCAAAAAAATCCGTTTCCCTGAGACCACGTCCTTTGGTATAAAACCGGTGAGTGTGGACGGTTCGGAGCGCCTGATCCGTGCTGCCATCCAATATGCCATCGAGCACAAAAAACCATCCGTAACCCTTGTTCATAAAGGGAACATTATGAAGTTTACCGAAGGTGGATTCAAAAAATGGGGTTATGAAATGGCCACGCGTGAGTTTGGTGACAAAGTTTTTACCTGGGAACAATGGGAACAAATTAAAAAATCGGAAAACGAAGATGCTGCAAACGCTGCCTTGAAAATAGCCAAAGCTGAAGGCAAGGTTATCATTGATGATGCGATAGCAGACAACTTCCTCCAACAAATCCTTCTGGCTCCGAAGAATTATTCTGTGGTTGCAACCCTGAACCTGAATGGTGATTATATCTCAGACGCACTGGCTGCAGCTGTGGGCGGAATTGGTATTGCTCCCGGAGCGAATATCAACTATAATACCGGTCATGCGGTGTTTGAAGCCACACACGGAACTGCACCACGTTTTGCCGGAAAAGATATGATGAACCCTGCGTCTCTATTGCTGAGCGGTGTGATGATGCTGGAATACATGGGATGGAACGAAGCAGCAACAATGATTGTTGAGTCCTTGAAACTGACCATCAAACGTAAACGCGTAACGATTGATTTCTACAACCTGATGCAGGATGCCACTTTGCTGAAAACAAGTGAATTTGCACTGGAACTTGTCAAGAATTTATAAGTAAAAAACAAAAGCAATTTTAAAAAGGCAGTGGAATTATCCGCTGCCTTTTTCTTTAAATAATTTTCCCCAGGTATTTAAAAATGATTACCCAAACAGCAAGTCCCAAACCAACACACAAGGAAAAAATAAAAATCTTAAATTTACCGTTTCCGGCAATGTAATATGGCAAGTTGTTGTGTTCAATTACTTCAACTGACCTGGACACAATCTCAGCTTGCTTCTCTGCAATAGAATTTACATACAAGACAACTTCATCTCCTGGCTTTAGCTGATCCAGTTTTTCCATTTCTGGTTTAAAGTCACCGGATTCTTTACCGGTAAAAATTTCAAATGGTTTGGCTTCGGAATTTATTTTTATATACCTGTATTTACCAAAATCTCTGACAGGAAGGTCCTGATATTTTTGCGCTATAAATTCAATTTGCCCGGATACAGTCTTGAATTCTTCTTTCTTTTTTGATGATTCAATCAAACCATAAACAGACATAGCTACAATTGCTATGGCGCCCCATATTGTTTTTAAAAATAATGGTTTATCGTAGATTAATTTCCCCATTTATCAATATTCTTTGAACAAAAATAAGATGGCAAATTGTAGGAACAAATTATTTACTTTATGTTTACGATATAAAATAATAGTTAATTGAAAAAAATTATTAAATCATACTTCACGCTCACCCGAAAAGAAAGGATTGGATTTACCGGGCTGATCGGATTGATTTTAATCTTCTTTATCGCCGGACTTTGTGTGCGTTTTTTTGTTCATCCGGCTGTCAACCTTGATGAAGAAAAACTGAATATGGCCTGGCAAAAATTACAGGAAAGCCAAAATACGGATTCAACTGAAACAGCAACTCCACCAACGAGTGCTACCCTTTTTGTCTTCGACCCTAATACATTGGATAGTGCAGGATTTATCAGGCTGGGGCTCAGTGCAAAGACAACCAGGTATCTGCTCAACTGGCGCAACAAAGGCAAGCATTTTTATAAGAAAGAAGACCTGAAGCCGCTGTACTCGCTCAGCGAAACAGAATACCAGCGCTTAGCTCCTTACATCAGTATAGCTGAAACCCGAAATGATCGCCCGGATTTTTATCAAAAAGAAACGCTGCCTCCCCTGCCCGCTCATATCGACCTGAACAAAATCGACTCCGCTACTTTGGTACGACTGGATGGAATCGGAACGGTGCTGGCCCACAAAATTGTGGAAAGACGAAGGGCTTTGGGAAGCTTTCTGAAACACGAACAATTGCTCGAAATCTATAA
>DLGS01000298.1:0-823 GCA_002482815.1 Bacteroidetes bacterium UBA7688 | reverse complement strand
TCGAAATCTATAAATTCCCGGACTCAACTTACCAATACCTGAAGGAAAAACTACCGATTGCTCCGGCCAATATAAAAAAAATAAACCTGAACACAGCTACCGAAGAACAATTGGCAATTCATCCTTATATAGGCGAAAAGATGGCAAAGAACATCATTTTGCTCCGCTCGGGATTAAGAAAATATGAAAAAACAGAACAATTAAGGCAGGTACCTTTGATGGTTGAGGAAAAATATCGTAAAATTGCACCCTATTGCATAATCGAATAATTAATTTATGAATTTTACACAAACAGAAACCCAGGCGCAGATCACTGAAATGGTGCGCGATTTTGCCAACAAACACATTCGCCCCGATATGATGGTATGGGACGAAGCACAAACATTTCCGGTTGACGTTTTCCGCAAAATGGGTGAGCTTGGATTGATGGGTGTATTGGTTCCTGCGGAATATGGTGGCAGTGGACTGAGCTATTTCGAATACATCACTGTGGTGAGCGAGGTGGCAAAAGTGTGTGGTTCTATCGGACTTTCGGTTGCAGCGCACAATTCTTTGTGTACCGGTCATATCTTATATTTTGGCAACGACGAACAAAAACAGAAATACCTTCCGAAACTGGCTACCGGCGAGTGGATTGGCGCATGGGGACTAACAGAAGCTAACACCGGCAGCGACTCCGGCAATATGCAATGTGTGGCAACACGCGACGGCGACGACTGGGTAATCAATGGAACGAAGAACTGGATTACACACGGTATCACCGGTAATGTAGCCGTAGTGCTTTGTCGCACTGGCGAGCCCCGTACTAAAAATAATGTAACTG
>DLGS01000039.1 GCA_002482815.1 Bacteroidetes bacterium UBA7688 | reverse complement strand
AACGGACGAACTTTATGCTCCCCTTCTCCATAATAAGGAAGCGGACGCTGTTTTACTTTTGTCACACTGTAGAAATACGTCATAAAAGCCGCACTCAGCACTATAAAAAAACCAACTAATACTATAACTGTTTTCTTGTTCTTCATAACGGACGCGAAGGTAGGTGATTCCTTTATTTACCGTAAATTTGCCGAAATAAAAATTCATTAAAAATGTATCCTTCTGATATTGTATTGCCGATGAAAGCCGAATTGACCAACAATGGCTTCGAAGATCTGTCTACGCCTGATGCTGTAAATGTTGCACTGAAACAAAGCGGCACTACCCTTCTTGTATTGAATTCTGTGTGCGGCTGCTCTGCAGGAACTGCCCGTCCGGGTGTATTACGCGCTGTACAAAATGCGACTAAAAAACCGGATCATCTTGCTACAACTTTTGCAGGATATGATATGGACGCTGTAAAACAGGCTCGTACTTATTTATTACCTTATCCTCCATCAAGCCCTGCAATTGCCCTACTGAAAGATGGCCAGCTGGTACATATGATTGAGCGCCACATGATTGAAGGCCGTTCTGCTGATATGATTGCAGCAAACCTTCAGGCAGCATTCGAGCAACATTGCTAAGAAATTTTCTTACTAAATAAAAACCTCCGAAAGTTATTCGGAGGTTTTTTCATGACTACACGGGTAATTATAAAAGGAAAATCTTACACAAACGGATGTGGGTGGGCTATTTAGCCTGCGTGGCTTTTATTGCCAGTACGTATTTATAAACCGCATCTTTTTGCGAAGCACTAATTTTGGCTCGCTGAGCCATATCATCAATTATTTCTTTCCAGGAGGCAGTTGATCGTTTATAAATGTTTTTTGCACCATGACAATTGACACAGGCTCCCTGTGCATAAATAACATGACCTTCTTTCAGTTGTGCTAAAGTAGCGTCATTAAACTGTCCCTGAATGGCCGTGAGCTCTTCCTGACCCGGTTCGTAGATTCCATTATCCGGTTTTGCTGAAACCACCGGAGCTGCAGGTTTGGGTGATGATGACTCAACCGCCTTTGTCGTTTTCTTAGAGGAACTGCAGGAATAAATCAAAGCAGTTGATAAGGCGAGAAATAAGATTGTACCTGACTTCATGAGATTCAATTTTAAAATTAAGAAAGCATAGATAATCAATTCCGGTTAAATCAGCAACCCTCCTTTTGGGGTTTATAATCAACGCAGGGAGAAGATAAAATAACGGGTGCTGATAATTGTATAAGGCTGGCTCCGGGATGTTGCTTTACTCTTTCTTTAAAAGGATAAACTTCTACTCTTAATTCTTTCTTTGAAATTGCAGGCAAATATTTTGAAGAAATCTGCGCAGTCTGCAATTTGTAATCGATGTACAGTTTATCGCCTTTTCGTTCAAGTGTAAAGCCTTTTGATTCGTCAATCAAATGGTCATCACTCAACATCCTCACCAGTTTCCTCTCTTCCTGATTTTCTTCAGGAATCACCTTAGTCTTGGCAGGGATTTCGGTCACAATTGGTTTGTCTTTTTTGTTGGCAAATGAAGGTGTGAGCCATACAACAGAACATGAAATAACGGCAATAATCAGGATGGCAGCGACCATCCGGCTGTAGCTGAAGGGTTTTTTTTTCATTTCTAAAATACGTTTAATACGGTGAAATAAAGGATAGGATTGTCCGGAAGCAGCTACAAGCAATCCTGAAGCATTTCCCGGGTAAGCAGCCAAAGCCGCAAGGGCAGTGGCATAATTCAACGGCTCTCTGGTGTGGACCAACACCAGGTCGTCGCAGCAGTGTTCCCTTTCGCGGCGGATAATGGCCGATATCAGCCACACAAAGGGATTAAAAAAGAGGATAGTTTCTACAATGGTTTGCAGAATATTAATCAGGTAATCATTACGTTTGATATGCGCCAGTTCATGCAATAAAATTGTTTCGAGCTGTTCAATACTAAGTTGAGCAACGGATGCTGCAGGCAAAAGAATCAATGGCTTAATAAAACCAATAACCATTGGCACCCGGGCTTTCAGCGAAATCAGCAATTCAATTTTACTTTCAAGATTTAATTTTTCTTTCAGGGAATAAAACAAATTAACAAGATTAATATCCGGGGAAGCCGTGAACTTTTGTTTTAATGAAACCAGCTGGAGAAAGCCGGAACAAAGGCGAAGCAGCATCAGCGACAAGCCAACAAAATAAAAGACGGTCAGCCAGGGTAAAAGACGTTTAAAAGCTATCAGGAATGACCCAACGGGAAAGCCCTTATTGTGAATATTATCAAGGTCCCATTGTTGCAGGACAACAGTTCCGGATGAGATGAGCTCACGGCTACTCAACACTGTAAGCTCCTGAAATTGCTGCCACCAGGTAATACCAAACCAGGTCAATAAAATAACAATAGCCGATAACGACAAATTATACTTCACAACAGAAGAGCAGCCCGGAACCATCTTCAGCATAATCCATAATGCCCCGAAAACAAGGATACCTTGGCCAAGCGAATAGATAAGAGACCAGGACAGTGATTGAATGATGATTTCCATTTGAAATAAATTTTATAGTGAAAAAATTTACAAAACAAAAGCGTCTATTTTTTTATTTTCTTATCCAGGTATTCTCTGATCATCTCAAGTTCTGATTTACTGGCTTTATGATTTCCCAAAGCCTGCATAACCATCTGCACAGGCGAACCATTAAACATGGTTTCTATCATCTTCTTCATCATCTGACCTTGCGTTTGTTCTTTATCGACCAATGCTGTATAGATATGGCTCTTCCCGGAAACATCTCTGCCAAGAAGATTCTTTTCGAGCATAATCTGCATCAACTTGAGCGTGGTCGTATAGCCGGCTTCCTTTGTTAATAAAAGCTTTTCGTGTACATCTCGTACAGAAGACGGGCCGAACGTCCATAGTATATTCAGGATTTCCAGTTCAGACTCGGTTGGCTTCAAATTTTGTTTCATCAGATAACTACGAATGATTTCGTAACAAATGTACGATAAGTTTCGTAGTAGCAAAATAAATTTTCAGTTTCAACTTTTTTTTAACGGAAAAGCAAAGCTTACCTTTAACGCCAAATAAGAGAAACGATGCCTGAATTGAACGAATCTATATGCCTTTTGTGCGAACGAGAACTCGCAGAACCTATCAGCCGCCACAAACTGATTCCACCCAGCAAAGGCGGAAAAGACGGACCAACAGTAGCCATGCACAGAGTATGTCAAAACAAAATCCATGCGGTGTTTACAGAAACGGAATTGAAAAACTATTATTTTACGGTAGAACGAATACAGGAAAATGAAGAAATACAGAAATTCATAAAATGGGTAAAAAAGAAAGAACTCTCATTTGATGATGTGTCGATAAAAAAGAAATAAGGTCGAAACCGGCCTTGAAAAACCTGAAGAACTAGCAAATAACAGAAGAGTAGAAATGCAATTAACGGAAGAACAAAGAAATGTCATCAACTCCAGTGGTGATATAAAAATCAATGCCGTAGCGGGTTCCGGCAAAACAACCACCATTATAGAATATGCAAAAAGCAGACCTGCGGACAGCAGAATGCTATACCTGGCTTTCAACAAATCAGTAAAGCTGGAAGCTGTCAAAAAGTTTGCAGCAAAGGGCTTAAAAAATGTTACGGTAGAAACTGCGCATTCTCTGGCTTTTGGCCATATTGTATTCCGGAGCAACTACAAAATAAAAGCACTGGGCTACTCAAGCAGTGAACTGGTCAGCCTGCTGGAATTGCAGGGAAACGGTGAAAAACATACTGAATTTGTCCTCGCCAATCATATCAGCAAATTGGTTTCGATGTTTTGCAACAGTGACCGCCAAAAGGTTCAGGACCTGAATTATCCTGAAACAATTACAGACGAAAACGCAAAGAAGTTTGTCCATTCATTTTATCCTTACATCGTTAAAAAAGCAAGGATTCTGCTGGACAAAATGAACAGGGCTGAAATAGAAATTACGCACGATTTTTATCTTAAAAAATTTCAGCTGATACAGCCTGAACTGAATTACGATTATATCCTGTTTGATGAAGGGCAGGATGCTTCGGCAGCTATGCTGGATATTTTCCTGAAACAAAAAGCCACGAAGGTAATTGTCGGAGATACCCACCAACAAATATACGGATGGCGATATGCGGTCAATTCGCTGGAGAAAACCAGGTTCAAAACCTACCAGCTCTCAACAAGTTTTCGCTTTTCGCAGAACATAGCCAGGCTTGCCATCGAAATATTAAAATGGAAAGAACACCTCAGTAAAACTGAAGTAATTCCTATTACAGGCGAAGGTATTAACAAACCAGTAAAAACTAAGGCAATACTGGCAAGAACCAATCTGGGCCTGCTACTGAAAGCCATTGAGTATATAACGAACCACAAAAATGTAAAGCAGATCTATTTCGAAGGAAACATAAATTCTTACACCTATGCCGATGAAGGCGCCTCGCTGTACGATGTCCTGAACCTTTATAACGGAAAGTACTACCTGATAAAAGACAGAATGATTAAGTCCATGGAAAGCATAGATGACCTGGAAGATTACATCGAAAAAACAGAAGATGTACAACTGGCAATGATGCTGGAAATCGTGAAAGAGTACGGCAATAAAATTCCGGGAATAATAAAATCACTAAAAGAAAAACATGTAGAAAACGAAGACAAGGATAAAGCAGAAATTATTTTTTCAACCGTTCATCGCTGCAAGGGAATGGAATATGACCAGGTGGAGCTTGTCAATGATTTTATTACTGAAGATCGGCTGATAAAATTAAAGGAGGACAAAAATTCCAAAGGAGTAAATCTCAGTAAGCTGAACGAAGAAATCAATCTGCTTTATGTAGCCGTAACAAGAACAAAAAATGTGTTGCGCATTCCGGATACGATATTGCCCAAAGACATGAAACCGGATGAAAATATCCAGACTATAAAAATTGAAAGCAAGGAAGAAAAACTAAAAGCGAAAACAATATCGTCAACAATGAAAAAAGAAAACAGCTTTTCAATTGAGGATGCACGTTTAAAAAACAAAGATGCTTACAAACCCTGGACAGATGAACTGGACCTTGAACTAACTGAAATGTACTGCAAGGGAATTGATGGGCAGGAAATTGCGAAACATTTCAAGCGGACCAATGGAGCCATTTCATCACGCATAAAAAAGCTGGGATTAGATGAACTGTATGGTTAAAAAAATGGAATTATTTGCAACACAAAAAAGAAGCCCTTTACAAAAAGTAAAGGGCTTCTGTTAAATCACAACTTAATCTTCTCTGCTCCCGTCATCGGCCATTCTCACAATTTTAGGCGTGAATTTTGCTACGGTATCGACCAATTCCTTTTGTGCAGCCATAACCAGATTAATATCCTTATAAGCCATCGGTGCTTCGTCAAGACCTGCTCCAATCAAAGTGACACCATTATCCTTCAGTATATCTTTCATTTCGTTTTTCGAAACCGTTTTCAATGCCTGAGTACGGCTCATCTGACGGCCGGCTCCGTGTGATGCAGAATTGATGGCAGTCATTTCTCCACGACCTCTTACCAGAAAACCCGGAGCGGTCATAGAGCCTGGAATAATCCCCATTACACCTTTCCCTGCAGGAGTGGCCCCTTTACGATGTACAATCACTTCTTCGCCATTCCAGGTTTCTTTCCAGGCAAAATTGTGGTGATTTTCCACCTGAGCCAATACCTTTCCACCAACTGATGCCACCAGTTTCTTGTGAATAACCTCGTGACATGCTGAGGCATAATCACCGGCAAGATTCATCGCCAGCCAATATTCCTGCCCGGCTTCAGACTTCATATCCAGGTAAGCAAGATTAGCCGCTTCGTAAGGAAGTTTACACAGTTCTTTGGCCAACTTGGTATAATGTCCGGCAACGGTAGCACCAAAACCACGTGATCCGCTATGCGTCAATAAAGCAAGGTATTTCCCGGCATCAATATTCAGTATTTCATCCCGTTCTGCAAAACCAATAATACCCCACTCTACAAAGTGATTTCCACCACCGGAAGAACCTAATTGAGACCAGGCTTTATCCTGTAGGTTTTTGATAAAAGGTGTAAGGCCAAATTCTTTTCTGTCCAATACTTCATGCTCAGACTTATACTGGCCATGAAATCCTGCACCGGCACCAAATTTGGTATGCTCAACCAATTCCCTTTTATACTTCGCTTCATTGGCATAAAAATGTGCCTCCGGGATATCAAAAACTGTCAACGCCATCCGGCAACCAATATCAACTCCTACTCCGTAAGGGATGATCGCATCCCGGGTAGCCAATACTCCGCCAATGGGTAAACCATATCCCTGGTGGGCATCAGGCATTAATGCACCGGCTACAGTCACCGGCAGTTTCATCGCCGTTTCCATTTGCAATCTCGCGCCTTGTTCGATATTCTCTGCCCCAAAAACAGCATAAGATTGAGGGGTTTCATTCAAGGCAATCAATTCTGTCACCGGCGCACTGGCTTCTTCAATCATTGCCTGAGCCAGTTTACCAAACACTTTATGGTCCAGATAGGTTTCGGGAGCAGTCAAAATACTTTTATAGTGGTTTAGCATTTCTTCTCTGGTAAAGCCGTTTCTTTTCTTGTTAATCTTCAATGCCATACCCAATACAGCCGTTTCTTTATATCCCAAGGCAATCAAATCATTGCCATTAATTTGTGTGTTCATTTTAATTGAATTTTCCGTTTTAAAAATAAAAAAATAAATGTTGTTGTTGGTTTTAATAAAAAATGAAACAAGGTAAAAAGCAGAAAGCCAACATGGTGCTCTAACCAACTGAGCTACGGATAAAATCCGGAGGGACTTGAACCCCCGACCGCCCGATCCTAATTCGAAGTAAGGCTTCCTTACGACACTTGTTTCATTTTTTTTGTTCCGGTAATAACCAAAAGGGCTTTGTTTCCTGACCACTCAGACAGGGTAAAAAAGTCTTTACCGACAGGACTCGAACCTGTGTACACATAAGCGAAGTATCCCTTTTCTACGACACGGAATAATGTTATTCAGGGCAATGGTTGCAAGCGTAAAGGAGGACTCGAACCTCGTGCCTTTCGGCAACTCAACCAACGAAGTAACGCTTGCAGACGGCACCTGAATCATAATAAAGGAAAATCGTATTGTGCAGATAAACTATACTGCCAAAAGCAGCAGCTGGAATTGAACCCGCCATTCTCCCTCTGGAGCGTTTTAACCGAAGTAGCACACTACTACGCCATTTATCGTAATGACTAAAGTAATGACAGGAGCAAAAAGCGAAACAGAAACGGGGCTTTTGCCTACCGGATTCGAACCGGATAACTTCATTGTATGTTACAACAATCTTGCTATACCACCCCTTAATTGGTGCGAAGTAATCCATTTCTACGGCATCCTGTCAATAATATTATAACAAGGCAAAAAACGAAAAGTGTATTTCCTGCTCTACCAGCTGAGCTACATTCTGAACAAGAATGGAAGGATTCGAACCTCCGACACGGTCGTTAAAAGCGATGTAACCCTTTTCTACGGCACTTGTTATTTCTTCAAAGATCTTTTTTAAACCACGGATACAAAAACCAATCCATACCCGTGGCTATTTATAATTCTATCGCATGAATAGATTGTAAGGCTGATTCGGCAGACTCCACCGCGGCCAATACATCAAATATTTTATCTGACCAACCGGCAATCAGGTGCACATCGTTTTCACGAATATCTACCGGAGTGTTTCCATAACCCGCCAGATCAAACAGATACAATTTTGCATTTGGAGCCAACAGTTTGTAAGTGCCCCAGGCATGCGCAAACGCAATTTTTGTTCCGGCATTATCCCACATTTGCAAATCTGTAAACATCATCACTTTATCCACAAGCACTTTTCTTCTGATTAAATCTTCAAGCACCAAATGACCGTTCGTAGCGTATCCCACTTCGCCTTCGCGTCTGTAATATTCATTCACATTACTCAACACTGAACGCTTTGGCATATTGATGACTTTCCATGTATTACCAAACATGCCACTCACCACATTTTTGCAGCGCGATTGCAACAACATTCCCAACATCAAGCCGATATCATACAACAAGACTTTACTTTTTGCTGAAATAGGTTTTTGCATAGAACCGGAAACATCGCAGGCAATCACCACAGCAGTATCTGCACCAAAACCTTTGATATTGGAAGCGCTGATCATCACCGCCTTTTCCAATGCATCCAGCACATCCGAAACCTGACCAGACTTCACATCCTTTACCTCGCGGTAAGCCGCAAGAAAACGGAAAGGCAATTGTTTTGAATGAGCAACTGCAGTTGTATCCGACAAATACTGACAAACTTTGTCCATATGCGCAGATGAAACCTTTGCTTCAAGGATATTCCGCAAGTTGCGCAGCAAAGCCATGTAACCCATTTTTTTACTATCAATCAGTTCTTCCCATTTTCCGGTAAAAGCCACATTCCGCTCTGCATCCGACTCAAATTTACTTTGACCAAGAGCAGACAACTCAGTCTCCCATGTGTAAGGCGTATCCAGATTTTGGGTTGCAATTTTATCAAAAATTAATTGTTGCTTTTCATCTTTAGCTTTAGGATGCACCAGAAACAAAGCATCTCTCAATTTCACCTCAGCCTGGGTATTGTATTTCCCAAACTGATACTCATCAAACTTATTGAAAGCCAACACCAAACCCTTTTGCATTTGTTTGGAGAGTCTGTTCAGCTTTTTAGTGCCGGTTCTCTTGTTGGCCATTTGATAGCACGCCAGCAATTCGGTAATCTCATCGGCACGTTGCACCACTGCATTAACTGTTTTTGCTACAAGGTCATTTCCTGAATTAACTTTGGCCAGCTCTGTTACCAATACCAAAGGCACAGAACGCAGGTACATTGTATTTCTGGCATAATGTGCCAGTTTTGCTACAAATACAGGATTACATTTCTGAATCAATGCCTGAATGCGTGCCAGTCTTTTATCAGCCGATTCGTAAAAAGAAGCAGACAATCCTGTGGTAACAACAGCAGTATACAATTCATATTCAGGTGTCATCACAAATGCTTTTGCAGCTTCGTAATTTTGAACTGCTTTATCTTTTTTGAAAAAATAATTGAATTTCATTTTGCTTTGTTTTTTGTGTGATTGAATGATTCGTTTTCGATAATGCAAAGATGGCCGCAGCACTGCGCAGCCAAATTGCGTAGTTGAAACTATTTTCTGCAAAAAAGCTGAAACCCTTACCTGCAGAGGAAACTATTTTTGAAAAAGATTTATTTAGCACTTACTTTTCCCTCTCTGCGCAGTTCAGTTGCGCAGTTAAACAGAAAACTTTACTTTCACCGCAGAAAAAAATCTGTTTCAAGTCTGACTCTTAAAAAATGGCTGTAAATAAACTGGCGCTCATCCGCTACAAAACAATTGACGATTGCCTGCGCAACCGTTTCCGCAAATGGACACTGGAGGATATCATTGAGAAAGTAGCTGAAGTTTTGTATGACCACGAAGGCATAGTGACCGGAGTGAGCCGTCGTACTATTCAGGCTGATTTGCAAGTGATGCGCAGCGATAAACTGGGATACAATGCACCCATCATTGTAACAGACAAAAAATTCTACAGCTATGATGACAAAGATTACAGCATCACCAAAGTGCCCATCAATAATGCTGATGTGGAAAAAATGAAAGAAATCGTTGGCGTGCTCAAGCAGTTCAATGGCTTCAGTTATTTCGACGAAATGAGCGATATGATTGCCAAACTGGAAAACAACCTGAATAAATCAACGCAGCAAACGCCCAATTGCATCCAATTTGAGAGCAACAAACAGCTGAAAGGTTTGGAGTATATCAATCCGCTCTATCAGGCCATACTCAATCAACGTGCTTTGCTGATAGAATACAAATCCTTCAAAGCTTTGCAATCGCAGCAAAATATCTATTACCCTTATTTGCTGAAGGAATACCGCAACCGTTGGTTTATTACATGCAAACCTAAAAAAGGAACCATGCTGGTGACGCTGGCACTGGACAGGATTGTGGAATTTCAGGAACTGCCGAATGAGAAGTTTGTTCCTTATAAAGGTGTGGATTTTGATATTTACTACAATGATTTGCTGGGTGTCACCAAATCAGAAAAAGACCGTGCTCAAAAAGTAATACTGGAAATAGACAAAAGAAATGCTCCTTATGTATTGACCAAACCTTTGCATCATTCGCAGGTTTTATTATCAGAAAATACAGATAGCATCCTTATCCGTATAGATGTGGTACCCAATTTTGAGCTGGAACGTGAAATATTGGGCTTTGGAGAATGCATGAAGGTGATTGCACCAAGGCATCTGGCATCGAGAATCAGGAAGCGATTGCAAAAGAGTGTGGAGCAGTATGAATTAATCGAAAAACAGACTGACGTGGCAGATTAAGAGCCAAGCTCACAAAAAAATCAACTCCGAAAGAACACTCAGACCAAAAAATTTATATCCGGCCGGGTTATTCAGGTTTTGGCATCAATCATTTATTTTCAAACAAATGCTGCTTTCCAATACATTTATCCGATTAAGTGTGCAATATTTACAAGCGATTGTCATTTAGGCACTTAATAAGAAAAACTAATCATTCCTTCAACTCAAACAAACAACAAAATGAACCCTAAAAAAATCACCTCACTCATCATTTCAGCCTTATCCTTAGCGAGCATCAATGCCAATGCCCAGATCGAAAAGGGAACTATTTTTCTGGGCGGGATTTCCGCATTCAATACATCCCCCCGCGAAATTTCCGATATGAATGGAAGTCAGAAAACCAACAATACAAATTTCTGGATTAACCCCCGGGGAGGATATTATCTCTCCAAATCATTTGCCCTTGGGGTTTCGCTCGATTATAATTATTCACGCAATTACCAAATGGATAATACTCTGACACCCGTTTTTCAATCCAGCGAGCGGGAATGGATTCAGAGCAGCCTGGGGTTCAGTATACTGGCAAGGTATAATAAACCGTTAAGCAAGCGCTTTGCCTTTTTTGCAGAAGGAACCTTGTCGACCCAGGTGTGGGATAAAACCAAAAATTATTTAAAAGAAACAAGTGGTGGCATCACCACGGTAATATCGGGGGAAACTAAAGGCAAAATCGGGCGGAATATTGCACTCGTTGTCCGTCCGGGCATCACTTATTTTGTAAGCCCGAAGTTTGGAATAGACGCCACCTTTGCCAGCGTATTTGCCAACTATGCCAACGCCAAACCTGATGCTGCCAATGGCTATACGAGCTCAAAAGGCTTCTCCACAGGCTATAGTTTTTTCCCTGCCGCACTCAGCCTTGGCGCTCATTTCTACATTGCACCAAAACCTAAAAAACAAATCCGCGAAGAAGAAGAATAATCCAGAACGCACTTAGCTAATTAATTTAAAAAAGCCGGCAACAAGAGATACTTGTAGCCGGCTTTTTTTGTAGTGTGTAAAATATTAAAGTAGATGGTCTAACTCAAAAAGAATTGATCATAGGGGGGATAATGCATGTAATTGTTCCAGTCAATGGCAAAAACCTTTGCAAGACTTGCTGTAATGCCCTTTATCGTATTGGCTTTGTTAACATACAGGTTGGCCTGATTTCTGAATGCGTCTTCCTTTATCTTATCTGATGTATGCGAGGTGTACATTATTACGGGAAGTTTATCGTATTCCCTGTTTTTGCGGATTTCGGCAATACAGGCAATTCCATCCTTACATGGCATATCAATATCCAGGAAAAGTATATGCGGCATACGGTCTTTTAGCAGTACGAATAGCATATTGCCATCAATAGCCACCCTTAGTTCGTAAGGAAATTTCAACTCGTTTAAGGCGACTTCAAAAAAGTGTGCATCATCATCGTCATCTTCAGCCAGAAGAATGTCTTTTAAGTTTGCTAAATGTCCCATGGTGTTTTTTTTTCAGAGCCAAAGTAAAAGATTTGAAAAGCCTCAACCAAAAAAATATTCTTCATAATAAAGCCAATGAAACAATATTAACATATAGAATTTGTGTTTACTAAGTTAATAGTTGATACATGTAAATCTTTGTATTCTTATGAAACATATGAATTTAAAATAAAACTTTCCATTCTGCACCATTTTGAGCTTAGCTTTTATAGTAAAACCAATTATGTACAATGCTTTATTGTCATAACAATCGGGAGATTATTGTTTAACAATGAGGAACTGCGCAGTTACTTTGCTTTTCCCAATGACTACAACAAGCAGCCAGAGCTGATTGATGGTGAGCTATGACTCAATACCCAACATCAGTATAATTTCTCCCTTTGGCGATTTGTAAACCTGAATCTCAGACAAAACCAAATCGGCGATATCGTGCCCCCACACGCCATACTTTCCATTAGTTTGATTTCTATTATACATTGTTGTCCGCTTATCAATCGGAATTGTTTTAATCGTTGCAGTTTTTTCTTCCTCCTCATACAATTTAAAATAATGCGCACTTATTTCCGACAATAATTGTTTCCTTGTAAAGCCCATCTTTGATGTCAGCGTAAATTCATATTGGTTGGTAAGCGGGTAATCGATAATAATTTTTATGGAATTCTCTTTAATCACCACTTCATCTTTCTTATCCAGATCCGGAATTTCAAGCTTTGCATTTTCAATACTGGCATAAGGAATAAGTCCATTTTCAAAATCTTTTTTATTGTTGGTTTTTACTTCAAAGGAAATCACTGAAACCATTTCTCCTAATCCGGCCGTGTTCTTCTCAGTCGATTTCATTTCTTTTTCGCGAAGACTCTCAATCGGGTCTTTCTGATCAGCATTTTGATTTTGTCCCTTGCTGCTTGTGGATACCAATATCAGAACAAGCATAAAATATTTAATCATGATCTATGTATTTGTGAGTTGAATTGATTGAGCAGGCAAATTACGAAAGCTGCTGCTCTCTTTTGATGGTGATGAGGTAAGAGTACGGTTGTTTGTTATTTTATTGGTGGGAAGTATGAAAACAATTGCTAAACCAACAACGGCGGAAATTGTTTTACTGCAGACTTACGCCGGAATGAGAAAAATCATTACTTCACAATTGCTATTTCTGGTAAGGCAAACCCACCAACAAAGTTTATTAAGTCGAACCTATGCGCTTTCAAATTTTTAAAAAAATTGTCAATGTCATCTCCATAAGCTCTCTCACTAACACCAAAAAGCAAGACGCAATTTTGTCCATTCTTTTCAACTATTGATTTGTAACGATAGACATTTCGCTCAACGACACTTAAATATTCTCCATCTGACGCGCTTTCGCTGACTAAAAAATCAAGCATTACTTCTCCGTCTTTCTCAAACGTTTCAAAGTTCACCACCGGATTTGACGCTTTCATTTTTTTAAGTGCTGCAATTTTTGCTGCAACAATAGTATTGAGTTTGGCTTCACCTGTAAGCACTTCAAGCAGAATTAATTTTTTGAATCTTTCTACGCTATCGCCTTTAGCTACATACTCTTGCTTGTAGTAGCTGGCTGTCGGATGAGAAGTCCAGGCTAAATTGTAATTGGCTCTATCAAATCTAATGGCAGCAACGCCCAAATATTCGCTTGTTTTAGCAATTTGCCCAAAAGAACAATTTGTCAATAAGAGTCCAATTATTATGCTTGTGATTGTATGTTTATTAGCCATGATTATTTTTGTTTTCTCTTTTTTTGTTCGCCTGAGTCGAAAGTAAGACAGGGACGCTCACCAACAAAAAGTCCCTAAGCCCAAAGGAAACTTTCATCTGATTTTGCAATGCCTTCCTTATATTTTTCATGCATTAACAACCCGATTTCACATCCCATTGCACCTGAGATTTTATTCAACAACCTTCCGTAACTGACTATACGTGCAATTTGAGCCGGTTGAGTGTAGTTGTCAGACAAATAAACAATTTGACCCAGCTTCAGATTCTTCAAAGCTCTGCCATGAAATTGATATTCAAATTCATTACTTCCGCTTTCAATTTTGATGATTGTAAAAACCTTATCCATGTGACTTGAACGGATTATATTCCTAAACCTTTTACCAGTTAGGTTTTGGGCAACGCTAATAAGCAAACTGTTTAATTCTCTTATAAAAATCAGCTTCCAGCACATAGGTCGCAGTAAGGTGACCGCCGGCAAAGGGAACGATTGTCCATTTGGTTTGAGTATAATCAATATTACCGTTGCTGGAAATAGCATCATCAGAGCCTACAAAAACCAATCCCTGCCTGCTGTACAGTTGCCGTACATAGTTGTTGTAATTGCTGTGGCTTATTGGCAGCTTGAAGGTTCTGTTCTTTAGATTTTTTAATAAACCAACTGCATTATCCAGGTCTTCTATAAAAGCTTCGAAAATAAATTTAGCACCCGCGAGCTCTTTATTCTTTGCCATACAGATGGTGCTCACAATCGTACCCATCGACTGGCCATACAGATAGACCGGTGCTTTTGTTTTCGCAGTATAATATTTGTAAACGGCCATCAGGTCATCACAATATTCATCATAATACAATTGGTTCGAATCGACCTGAAAAGGAGAACTCTGGCCAAAACCTCTGTAATCAAATAATACGATGTTGTAGCCTTCCTTATATAATCCGGCGGCAGTCTTCAACAGGTAGGACATATTGCCATAGTCGGAATTACACATAATAACAGTTGGAGCAGCATGCGGTTTGACATTGGGCATATACCAGGTCACGAGTGTTGCATTTCCGGATTTGACTTTTTGTTCTGTATAAGGAATGCTGAAGTCCTTTGGTGTGTTGATGTAATCTTTCTTTGGTTTCAGTGCTGAACCGTGAAGCGCATAGGTTGCCAGCAATAAGAACAGTAAAAGGAACTTGCTTTTCATAAAACGATAAGTTCAAATATGAGTTGAACATTACAAATGTAAAGAAACAGGGCTATGATTTTGCCATACCTGCTGCCCGGCTGTTTTCATTTGCGACAACTACACCGAACTGGTTTTACCTTTCAGCCATCTATAGCCAAACCTGCATTTAACTTTGCTTATTTAACTTCGAAATACTTTTTTACCCGCAACATTCTTAAGGTATTCCATTTACCGGGTTTCCCTGCTTTCTCCATCACAAAGTGCACCTGACCAGCTGGTGCAGCCTGTATATTCCATGTCCCATCTTTATTTTGTTTCTGATTCAAACAATCCAAAGCGTCTGTCATTCTGTTGTCCCATTTCACACCTGAATATTGAAAGTAATCCATTGCGCGAAGGATGTCATACCGCCACCTGCAGGGATAAGGTAGGTTCAGGAAATTTTTGTCAATGATCTGACCTGTCCGGTCGGATAAAAATAAGCGGTGCATCAGTATAAATTCAACTCCGGTTTTTATGGACTCAGCTATTTCATCCTTTCTGTAGCTGAAGCCTGCTTTCTGAAATCCGGTAAACCCTTCCAAAACGGAAAGAGTGGTATGCAATGAGCTGTGCCTGGCTCCGCTTCTTGTGCTTCGGCAATTGAAGCCACCGTCAGACATTATTTCAGATAGTATGCTGTCAATAATGGACTGAAGTTTATTTTCTGACATTTTGAAATAGGAGGCATAATTCAAAAACATGCCATTCACGCATACATCGCTATGCTGAGCGGTGCTGAGTCCTAACAGGACACCTCCATCTTCTGCTTTATTATTTTGCAGGACGGATGCAATAGTCTCTCTCACCATTTCATTCTCCGGCGGGAGATTTAAATTGCGAAGGTCAAGTAAGGTATAGTGAGTAGAGGTCCATTTGGGTTGATAAAACCGGTCTCCCCAATGACCATCCGGCTTTCGCTTGGATAAAAATAAATGACCCCATCCTTCTATAGCAATCCTCTCCTGAAGGTCCTTTTTTTCCACTCCCAGTACATCACGCCAAACCTGGTATTGTATCGCTACATCACCTTCAAGCAACCATTCAATGATTTGTTGTTCCGTCATTTAATTACACTTAAGAATTTCATTCTGAAAATCCCGACGCAGGCAATTTACAAACTTTAAAATTCGCAGGTGAACACTTGGAGAGAAGGAGGATAAAAATAAAAAAGCGGAGGGATAATTTCCTCCGCTTCAACAATGAATATTTGCTTCTTTATTTCACACAATTATTCCGACAGATTGGTCGATGAAAACACTACACTGTCCGTTGGTGTACCACCTGTACCGGCAGCTATTGTGACGTCAGGACAAGTAATGCTGACTTTGCCTGCCGAACTCACTTTTACATTTAGCGTTTTACCCGTATTACCAAAACTGGCTCCTATCAAGAGCGGGGATATAGTGCCGGCAAGTATGCTTACTTCATTCGCAGCAGGTGCGCTGCTTTTCCAGGTAATGTTGTAGGTGCCGTCTGTTTTCGGATAATCTTGAAAGAAAAACGTAACGTTATTACCAGTTTTATCTACAAAGGCAATCGCGTTGTCATTTCGATTGCTGGAATTAGGAGCGTAGCTTGCTCCTGAAAAACGCCAACTACCGCTGGTGCCAACACTGACGCCGCTAGGGTCATCCTTTTTACATGAACTCGCAAACAATAAACCTAAGGTACATACGCCTAATAATACTTTCTTCATTCGCATTTTTTGTTTTGGATTAATAAATTTTGCTTGTATTTGTTATACTCTTTAAAGACGCTGTTTTAGGTAGAATAACTTGTGCCGATGTGCGAAGGCTTTGTGCGCCAGCAGCTCAATCAGGCTTATCTCTGTTCTGTTTTTTGATCTAACCTTTTTTGAACGATAAAAATAAAAAAGGACACAGGATGTCCGCTCTCTTTTTGCGTCGCCAAGGTACAACTCCATTCTAAACTAAACAATTATAAAACAATCTTGTAATACCAGTTGCTCTTTATCAGAATCAGGATAGTTAAGTTTTTATGGTCTACAAGATGCATTACGCATTTCGCAATCCACTTTTCTCATTGGCAAGTATGCAGCTTAGCTTTTGCAGAGCGTATGGTCCTGACGTTACCGGCACAAGTACGCAACCGTTCATTGCTTTACTGCATACTTGCGCCAGTGGGTGGTGGAAACAAATATCGTGCTAAAGCCTGTTTTAAAATTCCAAATGTAATCTGCTTACAAATCCGGTTGAGGTTCATAATACTCTACAGTTGCTCCAGAGTCCAGGCTCTTTGTTTGCAGGCATTTCAGGATAATCCGGTCTTTTATCTGGTCGAATAAAGGAAGTCCTTTTCCTTCTATCACCGGATGGATGCAGATTTGAAGTTCGTCAATAAGCTGACTATTTAGCAGTTGAATAATCAGGCTACGGCTGCCTACCAAAATGTCTTTTCCGCTTTGTTGTTTTAGTACCGATACTTTTTCGCATAGTGGCATGTCGGCAAGTGTTGCACTGTCCCAGGCGGTGTCTTTCAGCGTGTTGGAGAAAACAAGTTTCGGTATCCGGTCTATCGACACGGCAAAGTCATTCATTGATTTTTCATCCGACGGATTTTGCAATAGTGTTGGCCAGAATTGCATCAGCTGGTAAGTTATACGTCCGTACAGAATAAGATCTGCGCTATCCAACAATTCTGCATAATGACGGTGCAATTCCTCACCGGCCACAAAGCCAGCTGTATGATCGCAAAACCCATCCAGGGTCATATTAATGGCTGCAATTACTTTTCGCATAGTTTACAGTTCAGGTCAAATAGTTATGCTATTGGTGGAAAAAGGGAAGGCATATATTTACAAAAATTTTTTAATGATACTTAGAACTCTGTTGATTTTAGCTTTTTTAATTGCATGTACTAATAGTGTATTTAGTCAAACATCAGATACCTCTGTCAGCACCACTAAAAACACAAACATTAATTCACCAATAGTCTACGTTAAATTTTGTGTTGATACAAACGGAAAGATAACAAACGTTTTCGTTTCCAAAATTAAATGCAGGAATTGTACAAAAAAGGAAAAGGAATCGTACAAATCTGAAGCAATAAGGGTGTTGAGCTCTTCTCCGGATTGGAAGCCGGCAAAAGAAAAAGTATATTTTACAGTCCCCATAAAATTTGACTTGACTGATTAAAGTTCATTTTACGCCATGATGGTGTTAAGGCATTAGCATTGTAGTTGAGCTCACTGACGGATTGATATGTTTATGGTAGAAATTATAAAAGACAATTATTAAACACCAATAAGAGCGAAACTTGTGTGTCCAAAAAAGCCACCTGCTTGGGGCAGATGGCTTCAGCGGCTTATTCCCGGAGAGTATTTTATTTTAGCAACTTATTTTGGTCACACGGCATGCGTGGCGGCCACCTTCGAAGGGCTTATCAATAAACGATTGAAGTGGCATTTTACACCTTGGTTTTGTCATAGAAAATCAAGGACGGAATAAAGTATGTTTGTTCTTTTCGTTGCTATTTATTTTGAAAATTTATCATCCAGTTAATTCCGTATTTGTCAGAAAACTCTCCGAAGTAGGCGCCAAAAAACATATCCTGTAACGGCATTGTAATATTGCCCCCTGCCGAAAGTTCATGAAACAATCTGTCAGCGTCCTCTCTTGTTTCAGGCTCAATGCAGAGGTGCATATTGTTTCCTTTCGTAAGCGTAAAGCCCATTTCTTTGGGTGCGTCTGTTCCCATTAAAATGTGATTTCCTGTTATTGGCAACTCAACGTGTATTACCATTTTCTTAATTTCTTCGGCAACGGGTGGGTGTCCTTCACTTGCGGGAATATCACCAAAACGTTCAATACCTTTTCCTAAAAACGCAGTTTTGAAAACCGATTGGTAAAACAAAAATGCTTCTTCGGTTTTTCCGTCAAAATTCAAATAGCTTGATACCCTTGCGTTATTGCTTGTTTTGTTTTGCTTGCGAAGTTTGAACTGTGTTTCAATATATTGGTCAAGATTTTCAAGTGCCATAGTAAAGCCCTCTTTAAAGCCCATTTCAATAATTTTTTCAAGGTCGGCAAGGCTATCATATTTAGCCACAATGTTTACGGAGGTGATCCCTGCATTTTCCGTAAACGTATTTGTCCATAGCGTCCTTGGCATATCGGTATTAACCGTGCCGTTTTCATCGCAAAAGGCATCTAAACCTGAAAAATTCTTTTGATGCTCAATTCTGTGATAGTCGTTTTTGCACCAATGACATTCGTGCTGTTTTTCACTGTCGGTATTAAACATTTCGTAGAGCCACACTCCACCCTCTCTAAAGTCCATTAATTTTGTTCTGGTCTTATAGGGCTTTGGCGCCCACCATTGGTCAAGGATTTCGGGATTTGTCCACGCTTCCCAAACCAATTCAAGATTTGCGACAAATTCCCGTTTCACATTTACTGTGTTGTTTGTTTTGTTGACTATGAAGTCAAATTTTAAGTTGCTGTTCATTTTTTCTTGTTTTTAATTGTTGATAATACTTCGTCAAGCTGATTAAATCGTGCTTCCCAAATCTTCCTGAATTGGTTAAGCCATTTGTCAATTTCTTTCATTTTGTTTATTTCAAGTTGGTAGTAGATTTCTCTACCTTGTTGTTTTAGTGTTACCAATTCGCAAGCTGTTAAAATCTGCAAGTGCCTGGACACCGCTTGTCGGGTCGTGTCAAAGTGTTCGGCAATGGCATTTGGGGTCATTGCCTGTAATGCGATAAGTGTTATAATAGCCCGTCTTGTCGGGTCGGCTATTGCTTGAAAAATGTCTCGTCTTGTTTCCATTATGCAATTATTTGGTTGCAAATATATGCGCAATCATTTAGTTGCACAAATTTTTGTTGATTTTTTTCTGGTCTTTTAAATTAAGCGGAGTTGATGTATACCTGGCCCGTTCAATTTGTCTGCTTGTTGATGTATACATTGCAGTCCATTAGAATTGCCGGTGACAGTTGACATTTGCCCGAAGAGTGGGATTTTTATCAGAAAGTTTGATTTGAAAAACGAATGTTTGATTAACCACAAAACTGTATTTTGAGCAGGAAACACCGTCTCTTTTACACCATCGTTTCTGAGGCGATAACCATGTAGCTGAGCCCGGGTGGCATTGTGAAAAACAATTTTTACAATCAAACAATTGCGGAAAAGACAACACCAGCTTAGCTTTTACAAAGCGTACTTGTGACTGATACTACCGGCACAAGTGCGCAACCCGTCATTGCTTTACGGTAAACTTGCGTCAGTGGGTTTTCCTCGTTATCAGATTTCGTTTGTTTTGAATAATATTTTTTTAACCAAGTCAAGTTCAGCAGAATTGTTGCATCCGATTGTGACGAAATATTTCATCTGCCAGTTTTGTGTTTTTTCAGCTTGTATATTCGTTACCGTGTCCCAAGCCGGATAAACCCTGATTCCACGTTTTCCATCTTTTCCATTCTGCGTAATAATTCCTTTGTCAGCTAAAACTGATTTTGGGAAAATAAACTGCCCAAAGTTGTCCCCACTTTTTGTGGTTATTGCAATAAAATCAATGTCGTCCAAAATATCAAACGGTACGGTTATTCCATTTTTGTTTCGCTTCCAAATCGCTACAAATTGTCCGGTCTTGGTCGGTGTGATTTTAGAAATTCTATGCTCAATTTTCTGCCCGTCAAGATCAAATGAGCAAGCTCCGTATGCTAAACCCTCAGCATTTAATTTTAGATTTGTCAACTCGAAACCACACTTGTCATAAACCAATTCTTTCACAAGTTTCAGGTCAGCATACAGCGAATTTTCAGTTGTCATAATTTACGTTTTTTCGTTTCAATTCAGTGGGGCACTACAATGACTAATATCGTTGAAACCCTCTTTGGCATTAAGGCGATGGCATTGTAGCTGAGCCCGCCAACGAGTAATAATGTTGTTGGTGGAAAATTGTGAAAAACAATTGCTAAACACCGACTAAAGTGTAATCTACACCGAATCGGGTATTACCGGTTCAGCGTGATGGAAATAACCCATAGCAGCCCAGTCAAACCCTGCCAGAGCCTTCATTTTCTCCAATGAAAAAAAGGATCGATCTTCGTGACTAAAACCATTGTGCTTTGGGTTGCAGGTTTCCATATTGACCAATTCGTTATCACGATACCAGAACACATAGAGTTCCTTTCCACTTTCGTCAAAATAAGACTTTATCGTTTCCCCGTCGCCCGAAGAAAAATAGATTTCGTTTCCGTTCCTGTCCTTCACCCAGGTAGATTCGGGAAACAATAATTCTCCTTTCACAAATTCTCTTGACCGGGTGTGTATATACTCTCCGATGCAGTTTCGAATGCGAATGTCCATTTTTTCAGGAAACAAAGCCAACACCTCCTCCAGGATTTCATCCGGAGCTATATAATAAACGACCATTACTATATGACCATCTTTATACTCTTCCTTCTTTTTCGGAAGCCCGTTTATACTGTAAACTTTAAAATAACGAGCCGGCATCTCCACCCTGCCCTGGGCAAGGGGATCTTCAAAAAAATCTTCGTATGATATATCGAACATTACCTCTTATGTTACGTTGTTTATAATTCCTAATGAAGGCATTTACCCTTTTTACGCCCTTATTGGTGTTGAGGCGATAGCATTGTAGCTGAGCCCACCAACGAGTAGTTCTGTTGTTGGTGGAAATTGTGAAAAATAATTGCCGAATACTAACAACGGTGGGACTGTAAAAAAAATTTCGCTATCCACACCACATGCCGTCATCCTGAAAGGATCTGTCTCTTCTCCACGTGCGACAGATTCCTGCGGAATGACAACATGTGGTTTTAGTGTGCGAAGGACGTGGATCTTGCATTTTCCCACCGTAGGTGTTGAGGCGATAGCATTGTAACTGAGCCCGCCAACGAGTAATAATGTTGTTGGTGGAAATTGTGAAAAACAAATTCTAAACACCGACAACGGCGAAATATTTTCCGTATCACAGCTTTTCAATTTTATAGGCTTTTAACAAATACATTTTCCCATCCTTATCTTTCGCTTTAATCATACCTATATTGGGGGCTATCCAAGATTCCTCATAAGGATGGTTGTCATGATTATATATATGCAAAACATTGTTGTACTTTATTCCATTCACTACAACATTCTCTTCCAGGGGCAAATTCCCTTCACCTTTTATTGTTGTGGTATTACTTACAATTTCACCCAAACTCGATTGTGTATTATCGTCTTCAGATTTAGCTAAATTTTGATAACCAATACCCAAAAAATGATCCTTGCTATTAATATTAGAGAAACACCGATCACCCTTAGCCTTGCTATAAACCTGAGTAGCCAAATCGCGAGCTGTGGCCTCCCATCTTATTGTATCGCCTGTTCCTTCAATTTGATAAGTCCACCAGGAGCCTTTCCCCAAAGAATGTTATATACTCTTTTGTTTTACTTTTTAGGGTATAATAAGGTTCTTTTTTGCAACCCCAAAAGCCAAAAATCATTAAGAAAATTATCACTACATACTTTTTCATGGCTTTATTGGTTTTGAAGATTAGTAATATCAGCTTTTATCTTTTTAAGCCCTCGTTGGCATTAAGGCGATAGCATTGTAGCTGAGCCCAGCGACGAGTAATAATGTTGGTGGTGGAAATTATGAAAAATAATTTCTAAACAGCAAGAAGGCGGAATTACTAACTTGCCCACCAGTTAAATTTTTGCAGCAATATCCATCTCCCTTTGGTTTTTGTAAAGAGACAAGTATATCCAGTAGTTTTAAAGGAACCTTGCGAATCCGCAAATTCAATTAATGCATAATCGAAAGCTGTATTGAAAATTGGTTTTCCAATAAAATATAGTTGTTGCTCCTCTTTATTTGACTGGATAAAATCAGAAATGGATTTATTAGTTTTTGGAAGGCTATCAATCATCCATAATTTCTCATAGTCACTTGCAGTCAGTCCAAAGCTTTCGCGATAACTCTTTTGGGCATTAGACCAGGCAAGTTTGATTTTTTCAAATTGCTTTTGTTGTTGATTATAGTTAACAAGCCTAGCTCTGTACACCTGATTTTCCTTCCAGCAAAACTGACTTGTATCCACTCCTTCAATAACAAACCTCGCCGGTTTGGGTATGATTTTTAATTCAACATTCAGATTCTTAATACTGCTCTCATTTGTATAAATAGTTGATGGACATTCTACCAGATAGAAATATTGCAAATTGGAGTCGATCATCAGATTGAGAACTTCATTTACAAATTTATCGGGCTCTGCCTGCTGACCAAAAGCCGGACGAGCGAATTGAAAAAACAATAGTATCGGAAGAAGTTTCTTCATAAAGTATTTAGATTATTCATCCTTTACTAGCAGTAGGTAGGAAAACAAAGCATGCTCTCCAGCTTTTAGTGTGACTCCAAAGTTAAAAACTTTGAAGAGCCGGATGCGAACACTACGGAAATCTGGGGAGTAAGGTCTCATTCCAGCTAAGTTATTTGGATAGTCCGTATTGAAAAGCTTTTGTAACTTTTGCCATTGTTGCTAACTACGCAGACATCAGTCTAAAAACCAGAATTGCGTTAACCCTTGCTCGTCCCAGTTGGACTTATTGCATATAACTAAGCTAGTTGTTCATTAATTTCATCAATCACCACATTATACTCATTTGTTGAAATAATTTCTTCAGATTTTAACCAATTCATTTTTCCGGTCTCCTCGTCTTTTGTGTTGTTATAATTTATATAGAAGTATTGCTCTCTATAATTTTCCTTTCGTTTATCGTAAATCAGATCTATAAATTGTTGCATTTCTTCTTTTGTCGGATTGTCTAATATGAAAAACAATTGAGTATCTCCTTCAAGCTCTATCAAAAAGTATTTGATTTGTATGATAAAATAGGCCAATACAGTCAAAAGCCCGAAAATTATTGCAATCGAAAAAATAATTAATGTCTTTTGTAGATCATCATTTACATTCATGAGACTTCTTAACAAGCCAATTGTAGCAATGACAAGGCCACCTTGAAGCAGCTTGGGAAATTTTTCTGTATATATTCTACATTGGATTCTTGGTTCAATGTCTTTAAACGGAATAAATTTTGAAAACTCCCCATCAAAGTCTTTTGACTTGAAGTCAATACCATCCTTGGTTAATCGAAAGTGCTTGCTAACAAATAATTTCTTTTGTTTCAGTTCCATAGTTTAAAAAATAACGTCAGTCTGTATAAAAAATACCTCACAAAACTTATCAAAATAGCCATAAGATTTGTAATTTAATGTTTCAAATAGAATAGCCAAAGATGCCTTTTATTAAAGAGTTTTGACTACTTGCTAAAAATAAAAAAGCCGGCGTTCTGCCTACCTTGATCCTCCAATTATTTTAGCTTCAAAGCCATAATGCAAGGCTATCGAAGCTTTCGCCCAACAAGGTTTTCATTTCTTGCCCGTTGGGCAAAACGAAAACCTAATAATTACCTGCCATTATTTTCATATTCAAGTTCTAATTTTCTCAATTTTTTCTCCCTTGATATTGAGAAGAGAGCATTGTAGCCGAGCCCACCTAACGGGGTAGTTCTGTTATTGCGGAAAATTAGGAAAAACAATTGCTGAACACCATCAACGTCGGAAAAGCTAATAGAAACTACAAATGTTCAGCCTAGCACTAAAGCCCCACTTTTGCCAAACCCATGTTAGCGGTTCGGGCTTGTTGTCCAGTCATCATATGTCATTTCAAATTTGATTTCATTTGCTCCATGAGTTCCCACTTCCGTCCAGCCAGCTTTTCTGTAAAATTTTTCTGCTCTTGTGTTAAAAGCTGTTCCTAACCAAACGTTATCTTTTGTTTGTGCAAAATACCAATCCAACATTCTCTTGTGTAATAATTGTCCAATACCTTTTTTCTCGAATTCAGGGTTTAAAAATAGAGCCCAGATATTATTTTCTTTTAAGTCAGCAATTGCAAAACCTACAATTTGTTTGTCAATTTCACACACCCAACCTTTTCCTCTCACCGCAATAAATTCTTCGCAATCTTCGTCTGTAACCAAATTTGGATTTGACAAAGTGTTTTCTGTTACAGAATTTCTTACGATTTGAATTTGTTTTATGTCGTCAATTTTAGCTTCTCTAATAATCATAATCTATTTCGTTTATTTATTTTCCTGTCAACGGATCGTACTAAATTGTCAACTAATTGCTATCGTTTTAGCTTGCCGTCAACTTGTTTATACCAACCATAAACACTGTTCGGCTTAGTCTGGGGGTGTA